>NZ_JBFUJG010000003.1:0-162689 GCF_056401495.1 Mucilaginibacter sp. P4_E8 | reverse complement strand
GGGCTGGGATCTCCCAAAGTTATTTTTTATAAAACCAGCAGGTTTACCTTACAGGGCAGTGGTACCTTTTTAATCGATCCTTTAAGAACCGGCACTTGGGTCATTTTATTAGATAATGTAAATTCCAATAAGTACTTTTTCTGTAACAGCCATTGGTCGCCTGAAGCTGATAATAATGAAAGGATTGCAAATGCGCAGGCGGTAATAACCGCGGTTCAAACCAATAATCCTGACGGGTTACCAGAGGTTGTTTTTGGCGATTTTAACTCTGCACCGGGTACAACTCAAATTTCAAATTTAAAAAACACACTTGGCGTGGCTGATGCACTTGGCGATAGTGATGGCGATCCAACATTTCACGGTTGGGATGCTACCGGTGATGCAAAAATTGATTGGTTAATGTGCAATAAGAGTTTTGCCTACACATCCTTCCAAGTTATCACTACAAGTTATGGTGGTTTTTGGCCATCAGACCACTGGCCGGTAATGGCAACTTTTATACCTGCAATATTTGGTGCTCCGCATACGGATACTCATGGGTTAAGCGCAAATCCTAATACAAAATTCTTTTTTGCCGATGTAAATGGCGATGGGAAAAAAGATAAAATTTATTGGAATTCTACTTTTGACGGAGGTAAACCTCAGATTTTTCTGTCAAACGGCGATGGTGCTTTTGCAACAACAGCCGTTGCACATACTGCAGGAGCTTCGGCCCTTACCACTACCAGGTATTATTACGCCGATATAGATGGTGATGGAAAAGCAGATGAGATACTGTGGGACCCTACATTGAACTCAGGCAAAACGATGGTTTATTTAGCTACAGGCAGTGGTAATTTTAGCGCCACCGCGATCAACAATACGCAGGGAACCAGTGCAGGAACCACTACAACCTATTATTTTGCAGATGTGAACGGCGATGGGAAAGCCGATAAAGTTTATTGGAACGGCACTGTTGATAGCGGCCATACACGCGTCTACCTGGCTACAAGTGGAGGTTTTTTTAGCAATACAGTGATCTCTAATACTGATGCCGGAATGAGCACTACAGGCGGTACGTTATTTTATTTTGCTGATGTAAATGGCGATGGGAAGGCTGATAAAATAATGTGGCAACCAACGTTAAGCTCAGGGAAACCCATGGTTTATTTAGCCAACGGTGATGGTAACTTTACCGCTTCTTCAACGTTCAGTAATTCAGGAGCCTCAAGTGCATCGGCAGGTACAACATTTTATTTTGCTGATGTAAATGGCGATGGAAGGGCAGATAAAATATATTGGAACCCTGCGAATTATTCAGGTAAAATAAAAGTTTATTACTCGCAGGCCACCAATGTGTTCGATGGCCCGGTTTATTCATTATGGGGCCTTTCAGCAAGTTCAAGTACTTATTTTTATTTTGCCGATATCAACGGCGATGAAAAACCAGATCAAATTCGCTGGAATTATGGGGAAGCCAGCGGCGCATTAAGTAATTATTTTGCAAAGTAAATCTTACAAAATAGCCTGGAGTTATTAATTAAACTAATAAATGAGTTGTAGTAAAACAGGGTGTATCATGATCTATGATACACCCTTAAACTGAATCCGAATTATTTGTATAAAACCACGTGGGTGTAAAATTCAGAACACCCCGGTAAAACGTTCGAGAGTTTTAATCCATGTGAACATGTAATGCGGGTTTAATATTCTGGTTTACCCTAAACAAGTTATCCGGATCATATTTTGCTTTAATAGAAGCTAATTTTTCATAATTATCTCCATAAGTCGCTTTAACCCGATCTTCTCCTTCCTCCATCATAAAGTTCACATAAGCACCACCTGCCGAATAGCCGTGTAATGCTTCCCAGTAATCCTTTGCCCATTTACTTATCTTATCGTTATTAGCCGGATCGGGATCAATCCCTGCAATTACCATGGCCCATGTTGCGCCGCGATAACTCCACGAAGTATCCTTATTGCTTACTCTGGAAGCAACGCCATTAATTGGATACAGATGCATAGTTGAAAGTAAAGTAGGTAATTGAGTTCCAAATTTTATGTGTTGGTCAATCGCCTCGCTACTCAACTCATTTACAAAATCAGCTTTCCAATACCAGTTTAATCCGGGTGGCAACAGTGCATCAAACATACTGTTTAATGCCGGAACAGGCAGGGGACCTACAAAATCAAGGGCTGGCTTTTTAAAATTACGGATAGGCTCAAAAACCTTTTCAGCTTTTTCCATGTCACCGCTGTAGCACCACACTACGCCGCACATATTTTTTGTATGCAAATGTTCCGGAAAAGGAGGTCCGGGCGGAACACAAAGAAAAGCAAAAAACCCATTAAGCTCATCAGGAGCACTTTTAATCAGATCCTGATACCATCTTAATACATCTTCAGTTTCATCCAATTCCCATAGCATCGGCCCGCCATATATAGTACTTAGCGCATGCAACCTGAATACAAACGAAGTAACCACACCAAAGTTGCCACCACCACCGCGAAGCGCCCAGAAAAGATCTTTGTTAGTTGTTTCATTGGCCTTAACAAAGCTTCCGTCGGCCAATACTACATTTGCTTCAAGCAGATTGTCAATAGCAAGACCATACTGCCGTGTAAGATGCCCAAGGCCTCCGCCCAGAGTAATCCCCCCTATTCCCGTGGTAGAAAAGATTCCGCTGGGGGTAGCCAGGCCAAATGCATGTGTGGCATGATCAACATCACCCAAAGTACAGCCCGCTTGTACCCATGCCGTTTTTGTATCAGGGTCAACATTAATACCCTTCATCTGCGAAAGGTCGATTACCAAACCATTATCGCATATACCCAGACCACCACCATTGTGGCCGCCACTTCTTATTGCTGTAAGCAGATCATTTTCTCTTGCAAAATTCACTGCCGTAATAACATCGGCTACGTCTGCACATTTAGCTATTAATAAAGGGCACTTGTCTATCATACCATTATACACTTTGCGTGCAGTATGATAATCGTCATCATGAGGCTGAATCAACCTCCCGCGCAGGGCTTGTTTCAGTTGGGTGATTTTTTCTTCCGGTAACATAACTTTTTTATTTAAGTTGATGAAAAAATATTTAAACCACGTAGTAGTTCCAATACAAAAACTTAGATTAGTTCATGGCAATGTACCTTAAGAACAATACATATTCCGGCATCGTTACATATCGGCTTTAATTGGTTGAATTGAAACGCTTATATAAATATATGGATAACAAACTGATTTTAAAACCTTTAAATAATGATAGATTTTATTTATTGACAGCCATCTTCAAAAATAAAATGGGACGGTTTAACATGATGTTTATGCGTTCGTTTAGTGCCCGAATGTCATAACCATACGCTTATTTTTCGGCAGGGTAAATCAATAAAGGAACGGCAATATGACCAGCCATTTTTTCACAATGGCTGCTTTTCAACAATTTATAAAAAAAGCTGTGCGGTCTATGTATCATCACCAGCATATCAATTTGCCCATGTTCACATAACCAGCTCAAACCTGTTTCTATATGACCGTTTTTTAAACCTCTGTAATAGATATGCGGATAATTGGCTTTATTGGAAACCTGCACCATAAAGTGGTCTATCTTTTTTCTTAGTTCAGGTGCTGGCTGCTGTTCACTGTAGATATGCGTCAATAAAATCTTTGCGTCCAACAACTTAGCCAGTGGTATTAAATGATATAAACATTCCAGGTCACTTTCCATATGTGTGAGATCTGTAGCGAAAGCGATCTTCTTAACAGGCAAAACAGGAGTTTCAGGCGAGATCAGCATTAAGGGTTTGGTGGTAGTATCTATCATGTTACTGCTATGATTGCCTAATAAAAAATGGCCTAACCCGCTGCTGCCATGTGTCCCTATGACCACCAGGTCAACCGAATGGCTGGAGATTACACTTTGAATCACATTGGTCATTATGCCCGATTCACTTCTACATATAATACCCGGTTTAAAGCCCTGTTCATGATCTGCACTTTCAAGGTGAGTTTTTAAGTGTTGTAATTCTTTTTTGCTATCCATTAATAACAATTCAGATTCCTCCATCGGCCAGACAACCAATCCTGATTGCGGCATTTCTGCCGGTATTATTACTGCATTGCACAGTATTATATTGGCTTTTATCTGCTTAGCCAGGATATAACCATACTCAGCCGCATGCCTGGCATTGGCTGAAAAGTCTGTTGCAAAAAGTATTGTTTTCATGATATTTGAATATTAAGCTGAGCAAACTTTTATACCTAAATAATGATACTGTTCATGCTCCCTGATGATAGTGATCTATAATACTTTAAGATCTAAAATCCCTGATGATTCGCATTAATTATAATATATAAGTTACGGTTAATTTTGAAATAGTCAAAATTGGGAATGTTGCATATTTGTAACGTGGAATGTAAAAAAAGTCCTTTGGTTTGCTGCCAAATTATGTAATAGAATGTTGCTAATTTGATGGGGCAACACCTGCATTAAAACCATGCAGATTTATGAAAAAATATGGTTCATAATAAAAGCTTTCCAACTCCTGAAGTTCAGGTTTCCCCTCGCACTTATTCTATCTCTATTATTCACCTTTTACAGAATCATTAATAAAAAAGATTGATTTATATATAATTTCCATAAATTTAAATTATGCATTACTGACGTGAGGACATTTAAAAGTTGTCAGTATGTATTCCTAATACGCATTCCATCGTTTTAGGATTAAATAAACCCACCTTATCTTTTAAAATCAGGAAAATACACAACAAGAAAGCTTGCAGTTCTGTTGCTTAAGAATTTATAAACCAAATAAACTTAGATGCAATGTTATTACCAAGATTAAAAAATGACGGAATCCCTGAATTAACTCTTAACACGCTTCAACGAGAAATGAAACAGCAAGTTGAAGATAAGATCAAACGTAATATTTACGAGTTTGAAGAGGCTTACTGTATTATATGTTCCTCGTCAGATTCGGAATTAATTGGAGAAAAGGATAGGTATGGGTTCTATTATCCCACCAGGATATGCAAAAGTTGTGGATTAATATTTACAGCACCCCGTATGACTCAAAACTCATACAACAAATTTTATAATGATGAATACCGTAAACTATACAACGGCACATCAGTTCCCAGCCAACAGTTTTTTTCAAATCAATATCATAAGGGCTCTAAAATATATGATTCCATTACCTCACATGACTTACTTAATGATGGCACATCCAAATTTGTTTTGGAAGTAGGATGCGGGGCCGGTGGGATTTTGCAATATTTTAAGCAAAAAGGCCATACCGTTAAAGGGATTGACCTGGGGGATGAGTATATTAATTTTGGGCGCCAGGAACATGGGTTAGATTTAACAACAGGCATGCTTAACACGATTCAATTGGACAAACTGCCGGATCTAATCATTTATTCGCATGTTTTAGAACATTTGCTTGATATAGAAAAAGAGCTTAAGCTGATTAAAAATATATCCAATGAAAATACTTTGATATATATAGAAGTGCCTGGAGTTAAGCAAATTGACAAAAATTATAAAATGAACATATTGACTTATTTTCAAAATGCTCATACCTATCATTTTACCCTAACTTCACTAATAAATTTGTTTAATAAACATGGTTTTGTACCTATTTATGGTGATGAGTATGTAAGAGCTGTTTTTAAACCGGGCGTATCGCATTCAAAAGAAGTAAACGATTTTAAACCGGCTGTTGGCTACATAAAAAGACTTGAAAATTTAAGGCATTTTTATAAGTTCACTCCGGCATACATAAAAAAAACAAAATTAAAGAGAGGGGTAAGTAAGATTTTAAATTTGCTGAGGGGAAAGAAAAACTAAAAGCATACTTATACATAAAACCTTATTGAGATAGCAGGCCATCTCAATAAGGTTTTAGAGACCTATTAATTATGCAGGCCCGCTTGCTTAAGGTACTTTAGCCATTCTTCGGGAAGATTAGTTTGAATGACGTTTACATATTTTGTTTTTGTCAGTAACGCTTTAAAACCGGTGTGCGATGATAGCTCAAGATCATCATATACCCCAAGTGCATTACTCCAAACTCGTACATGCTGATCTCTTATTTTTTTCATTAAGGTATCGCTGTAAAATTTTTCATCTATGTGGATCACTTTGGCAATTTTCATGTCGAGTATTTTATTAACATCGTCCACTTTATACGCGCGCGGCATAATTTTAACATCAGGGTTTACTGCATGCACAAGCGGTGCATATTTATACTGATATAGGAAAAACAAAACCTGGTTGGTAGTTTGCGTTTCTTCGATAGTTTTATAGGTTCTTTTTAAAGCATCCTCGTCGCCCAGCTTAAAGTCAAGGTCAACCAGGATCTTTCCTTTTGCCATTTTTAGTACCTGCTCTAATGTCGGCACTTTTTCATCAGTTGGTTTACCATCCTGTAGTAAACGCAGCTCCATTAATTGCTGGTAGGTAAGATCGGCCAGGGCACCCTTTCCGTTTGTTGTGCGGTCTACTTTACCATCATGCATAATAACCAGTACATGATCTTTAGTTTGCCGGATGTCAACCTCGGCAATATCTACACCGAGCCTGATGGCTTCCTGAAGGGCTCCCAAAGAATTTTCAGGATAATGTGTGTGTGCTGCCCGGTGAGCAGTTACCATGATCTGTTCGGGATGATTGACAAATACGTCAGCCAATACGTCGGCCCTGGTTTGAGCTTCAGCCAGTTGTATCATAAATAAGGTTGATAATATGCCTGCGAAGAGGCTGTTTTTTAATATAGTTTTCATAATGATAATTTTAATAACCTGGGTTTTGTGGAAATTTTATAGTTGAAAGATCAATTTGTGATTGAGGAATAGGGCGAACGATATACATATCTTTTATAGCTGATGAATTGGGATTGTATTTTTTTACCCGTTCTACCAGTTTTCCGGTTCTGGCCAGGTCCATCCAGCGTTTTTCTTCGCCTCCTAATTCTCTTGCCCGCTCATCCAGTATCTGATCCATAGTTAACTCCGCGGCAGACAGCATAGGCATAATTGTACCCGGTTTGGCTGCCCTTGCCCTCACCTTGTTTAGGTACACCACTCCCTCGGCGGGTTTACCGGCAAGCAGCAGTGCCTCGGCAGCAGTAAGGTAGGTTTCAGAAAGCCGGTAGATAAAGAAATCCCTGAATCCGGCCAGATCCTGTACGCTTGCCCTTGTGGGGTCGTCATGTTTTTTGATGGCCCAGTGCATATTATCTGTATTGGGTGCTATTTTTGAAGTCACGCCCGGGCTTATCTGCCATTCTACCGTATCACCTATGGCTTTCCCTTTAGGAAGTGTCGCGGGATTATTATAAGTCCATACGTAACGGAAGGTAGCTTCAAAGCGACTGTCATTCGGGTTAAAAAGATTACGGAAAAATTCAGTAGGTCTGAAACGGGTATACGGACGACCACCCTGGTTTAAATCACGCTGTAAACCGGGAAACTGGTCATAGGCGGGCGTAAAAAAAGCATGTCCCTGGTTACCATCGCCATTTTGAAGTATATCTTTGGTGTATTGTGCAGCAAAAACAATTTCAGCGTTTTGCTGGTTATCGTACCTGAAAATATCGGCATAAGAATCCAGCAATTTATAGGGCCCTGATTTGATAATGATTTCGGCAGCATCCGCCGCTTTCTGATAATCCTTTTGCATCAGTAATATAATGGCCAGCTGTTGTAATGCCGCCCCCTTTGTTACTTTGCCATAAGCGTCGGCTGTCCAGCCCAGGTTATCCACCGCGTATTGGGTATCTGCATTCATCAGTTTCCAAATCTCTTCTTTGGATGTACGTACAGCTGCGGTATTTACGCCTTTTGTTTCGGTTGTGGTTAATACTACACCTCCAAACTGCACTGTAAGCCAATAATAAAAGTGCGCCCTTAAAAAACGAACCTCGGCTTTGTATTGTGTTTTCACGTTTTCGGGCAGGCCAGCCTTATCCGCATAAGCCAATATGGTATTAGCCGCGTTAATACCCTGGTAACAATCGTACCATAACTGTGCGAAATAACCGACTGACGAGCTGGTTTGGCTATCATAAGCTTCCAGAAATTTATAACCGCCATCTTTACCGTGCTGAAAAATATCGGTACCCATGGTGGTCAGGGTAAATCCCACCTGTGAGCCATAAAGGGCTCTTAATTTTGAATATACGCCGTATACACCATCCCGTATTCCTGATGGTGTGGCAAATAATACCTCTGGAGTAGCCTGTGACACTGGTATTTCATCCAGTTTACAGGAAGAACCTAATGCGATACCTCCCACACATAAGGCAACAAAAAGTTTTTTTATAATTTTCATTTTAAAATTGTTTTAACGGTCATTATGTTGTGCTAAGCCTGCATCCATTTCTTTTTTAAGCTTATGTACTTCATGACTTTATTGATTAATATTTTAAAAAGAGGCATTAACCCCTATAGCATACATTTTTGTAGAAGGATAAAGCGCACGCTGCCCGGTTGATTCAAATTCCGGATCATAGCCTTTATAATCTGTTATGGTAAATGGATTTTCGGCGGATACGTTAAGGCTCAGGGCGCTTAACTGCAGCTTTTTAATCCAGGCCAATGGAAAGTGATAGGTAAATGTCATGTTCTTAACCCTTACAAAACTCACATCTTTATAAGCCAGCGTTGAGCCCAGAAAAACACCTTCCTGATTTTTATCTGGCCGAGGATTTTCGTTGGTTGGGTTTTCAGGTGTCCAGTAGTTAACATTAAGATTGTTGTACCTGCCGGCAAGCCTGTTATTGTTATCATACCATTGCGAATAAGTTAAGTAATCCTGACGCGTATGTAATACAACCGACAGATCAAACCCTTTATAAGAAAAAGTATTGGTTAATCCCCCTATCCACGCAGGTGTATAAGAGCCAAGGATCTGGCGGTCATCGGCATTATATTTCCCATCATGATTGGTGTCTTCAATTTTAATTCCACCAACTGCAAAACCATTTTGTTTAGCTACCGCGGCTTCATCAGTTTGCCAGATGCCAATTTTTTTGTAGTCATAAAATACTTTAATAGGATGTCCTATAAACCAGCTGTTTCCAACAATATCCTTACCATCGCCCAGCAGTTCGGTAATCCTGTTTCGGTTTCTGGAGAAATTAATATCAGTCTTCCACCGGAAACCATTATTGGAAGAGGCTATGTTCACCGATGATAAAGAAATTTCAAGACCGTTATTTTGTGTTGACCCTATATTTTCAAGTACCGAAACAAATCCGGTGCTGGTAGGAATACTGCGGTCAAGCAACAAGTCGTGTGTTTTGGATTGATAATACTCAATGGTTCCGGTAAGGCGGTCATTCCAGAAACCAAAATCAACCGCGCCATCGATCTGGTTGGTGGTTTCCCATTTCAGATTTGGATTGGAGATGCTACCTGGTAAAAAACCTGGTGCTCCGGTATCGCCAAAAGTGTACGATGTTTTTTGCAATACACCAAATGTTTGATATGGAACAATACCCGTATTACCTGTGCTGCCATAACTGGTTCTGAGCTTAAGTGTGGAAACAAATGAGCTTCTCTTTAAAAAATCCTCGTCAGATATTTTCCAGGCTAATGCGGCAGATGGAAAAAAACCCCATTTATGCCCAGGGGCAAAACGAGATGAGCCGTCGGCCCGTCCTGTAACGGTAAGCAGGTAACGATCTTTATACTGGTAATTGATACGGCCCATGTAAGATGCCAGGCCCCATTTTTGATAATCGCTGCCTACACCGATAACAGAGCCGGCAGTTGCCAGGTTATGATAAGTTTGCGATTCGTAAGGCAATTTGCTTACACTGGTAAAAGAGGAGTTGGTTACCTGGTTCTGATAACTTTGAACTGCTGTTGCTGTAATATGATGATCGTGGCCAAACTGTTTATCATAGTTCAATATATTTTCAACGGTGATTGAAAATATATTGGTTTCGTTGACACCTGCTGTTGATGAACCACCCTGGTTTGCAGTGGTTAAACTCCCGTTAAATGTGCCGCCATTTGCAAATTCGGCATCGGGGCCAACATTTAAGCGATAGCTTAACGCCGGAGAGAATTTATACTCGCCATAAATACTCGCGAACACCCGCGTACGATAACGCTCATCCAGCGATCCGTTAATATCATATATCGGGTTAACACGCTGGCCCTCATCATTATTTGGCCTGAAAAGTAAGTTTCCCTGGGCGTCATAAGGTACTCCCAATGGGTTTAGTCTCAGGGCGTTGTCAAACACATCTCCGCTGGGCACGTGCTGAACCGAACGACTTGCAAAGGATGAGATCCCGGCCTTTAGCTTATCACTTATGCGATGGTCAACATTTATACGGAAAGACCCGCGCGTATAATCAGATTTATCAACAATACCGTTCTCCTTAAAATAATTGGTTGAAAGGGCAAACTGGGTTTTATCTTTACCCCCGCTGATAGAAAGCTGATGGTTTTGTTTGTTACCCCTTCCATAAATCACATCCTGCCAGTCAGTGCTCCGTCCCGTAGCGATAGATTCAAGGGCGATATTGTCAAAAATATCTTTATCCTGCGGGTATGCCCCTTTGGGGTCAGCTGTGCGGTTTGCTTCCCGGCGTAGTTGTGCAAACTCCTGCCCGTTCATCAAATCCAACCGGTTGATGGTAGATGTTACACCATAATAAGAATCGTAATTAATATTGGTTTTACCGGTTACCCCACGTTTGGTGGTAATTAACAATACACCATTAGATGCCCTTGAGCCATATATGGCAGTCGCGGAAGCATCTTTCAGAATTTCGATAGATTGAATATCGGAAGGGTTTATATCGTTAATAAAACCCTCAATTGCCGGAATCCCATCCAGTACTACCAGCGGAGGATTATTTGCCTTCATTGAGTTTTGCCCACGGATCTGGATATTGATCGCCGCACCGGGCTCATTGCCACCATTAAACACATCAACCCCAGCTGCCTTGGCTTTTATAGCCTGGAATGGATTAGTCGCTGGTATCTGCTTAATATCTTCTGCATTAACTGAAACTACGGAACCTGTTACATCACGCTTTTTCTGTGTACCATAACCAACAACCACAACTTCCGATAAGGATGAACGCTGAGCTGCCAGCATGATAGTCATATGATCCTGCGTAACTGCAACTAACTGCGTTTTGTAACCTATGTAAGAAACTATCAGCGTTTCACCATAACCGGCGGTTAGTGAAAACTTGCCATTTGCATCGGTAGATAAACCATTGGGCTTATCTTTTAACCGGATAGCCGCACCAACTATGGTTTCACGGGTGGCAGAGTCAATAACTTCACCACTGATTAAATGTGGCGTGCCTATATTAACCGGATTTCTTTTAACGGCAATTTGTTTATTAATAATTTTAAAAGATAAATGATGCTTTTCGCCCAGTTTAGATAAAACCTGCCCCAGTGGCAAATTAACAAAGTTTAAACCTGTTAGCTCATTGATATCAACCTCTTTAGATGAATATACAAACTGATAGCCTGTGGCTGTTTCAATTTTTTTAAAGCAATCGGCCAGGCTTAGTTTTTGTGCCTTAATGTTAATTGCAACACCTGAAGAGCCGGTAGGGGCCGGGCTGTTAGACGATAGCTGACAGAACGCACTGTTGCTCAAAAATAGAGACAATAGAAGAACAAATACAAAATCCTTGTTTTGTATGATAATTTTCATAATTTTTGTTTGGATTAATTTGATAATTAATTAAGTTTCCGGAAGCTTGAGACCTTCGGGAAACTACTCAGGAGGCACCCTATAAGCAGGGTGCCTTTCTTTTCATTTTAGTTTCTATTTCATATTTAAATCATTATTTACTGTTAGCATCCTGAACCATTAATGATCACCACCTGCCCGCCTTTGCCGTTGGTAGTGATTTTATAATTAAACCTGAGGGCAAATTTCAGGGCTTCAAGCACCTGGGTAACCGACTCGTTAGTGAAGTTTGCATTAACCCTGCAATTTTTAAATAGCTTTTCATTGTAGCTTATGGTAATGCCATATTTACGGGCTATACTGTTAAATGCTTCCGGAAGTGGTTCTTCCTTAAATCTCAGTTCATGATCTTCCCAACTGGTTACCAGTTTAGAGTTAAAGGACTCAATGGAAGTTTTACCCGTTTTTTTATCTACTGTCAGCATTTGCATAGGCAGCAAAGCCAAATCATTAAGCGCATGTTGGGTATTGGAAATCAACACCTTTCCTTTCATAAGAGCTATGATAATATGATTTTCATTTGTAAATGCCTTTATGTTAAATACAGTACCCACTGCCTTTGTAGCGTAGTTATTGGTGTGTACAATAAAGGGGTGGGTTTTATCTGATTTTACTTTAAAAAGCGCCTCGCCGGTAAGGTAAACCTCCCGGGTTGGTTCTTCAAACTTTGAGGGAAATGATAAGGTGCTCCCAGCATTTAGTGCAATATGGCTGCCATCGGGTAAATCAAACTGTTTAATTTCCCCGTTTTGTGCCGTAATGCTAACCATGTCGTTTTTGAAACCATATATCAGGAGTACTACGCTTAAAGCCAGACCGGCCAGTATCGCCGCAACAGCAAAGTATTTTTTATAAAGACGAATTACAGGAATGGTCTTACTTTCGGCTTGTTCTGCGATGCGGTTTCTTAACAGCGTAAGCCCTCTGTTGAGGTCATATATATGTTCATTATCCTGTTTGTTTTTTTGAAGCCAGGTTTCATTGATTTTAAGAAACAGCTCTAAAAAATATTCCTGTTCTAAATATTCATTCAACTGATCGGTTTCCTGCAGGGTTGATTCACCACTCAGGTACTTTGTGGTCAGTATATAAAAAAGATCTTTATCCATAATCACTCCTATAGACAGTGATCCAAAAAAAAATCAACTACCCGAAACGATTAACAAAAAGCTATCTTTTTGTTAAGATAATGTAAGGAACACAAGCGCTAAAAACAGCAGGTTATTTTGTGGAGCATTTTCTGCCAGCATCTTTACAGCCTCTACCATGTGGTTTTGAACAGTGTGTACTGATATTCCTAAAATATCGGCTATTTCTTTGTATCTGAAACCCTCTATTTTATTCATCCGAAATATGATCCGTTTTTTTTCGGGCAGGGCATCAACCAGTAAATTAACCTCCTTTAACAGGTCATTAAAAGTAAGCAGTTGCTCAGGTCCCAGGTTATTATCGGGCATTGTTTCGGCATAACTTATATCGATATGCTCAACTCTCTTTTTCTTTAAATGATTAAGCGAATGATTTCTGACTGCAGTATAAAGATAAGGTCGTGCTTTATCAGGTACGTTCAAATTAGCCCGGTTAAACCAAATGGTACAAAATGTATCCGCAACCAATTCTTCTGCTATAGCATGATCTTTAACAAAAGTATGCGAAAACGTACAGAGCCGCTGAAAATAACGGTCAAACAGGTATTCTAAAGACTGGTCATCGCTGTAAACACAAATCTGTTCAAGCAAATATTCATCATTCACATTATTTTTATGCATATGACGATTCGGGCGGATTTTGATAAAATCAAAGGTAGCTTAGGTAAGTAATCCCATTGTTAAGTTACAATTAACAGATAAGGAGCTTTCTATATTTTGATATTCTGACGAAAAAGACATCAACGCGCAAAGCTTAATCAGGGCAGACAGCCTGATCAAATTGTACGGTTCATATTATACTGTGGCTGATCTCCCTTCTGATCAAAGCCGCCCTCGTAGAAAGCTGCATGCTATAAGGTAATGATATATTAACCTGAATTTTGCATTAAGGCAACTTAAGAAGCTGTTATTTGAATAAAATACCACAACGATAAATCCCCTTCTTCACAAAGCTGTTCTATGCATCATTCACTCATCGCGGTTATTCTTCCTTTTCTTGGCCAGGTTGATTTAAGCGGTTACTTATTAATCGTTTTTTTTCTGTGTGTAATAGCGGTAATAGGCTTTGAATTTGTAAATGGATTTCATGATACAGCCAATGCGGTAGCCACTGTGATCTATACCAAAGCGCTGAAACCTGTTTACGCCATACCATGGTCAGGCATATGGAATTTTTTAGGAGTAATGCTTGGTGGTGTAACCGTTGCTATGGGCATTTTAAAACTGGTACCATTAGATAATCTAATGACTCTGCCCGTTAGTGTAGGTGCCTGCCTGGTGTTATCAGTATTATTAGCCTCCATCATCTGGAACTTGGGCACGTGGTATCTTGGTATTCCCTGCTCCAGTTCACATACGATGATCGGTGCGATGATTGGTGGTGGCCTCGTTTTCACCTGGTATTACAATGGCCCCGGTGTTAACTGGGATAAAGCCGGTGAAATTGGATTGTCATTGATCTTATCACCCATAATCGGTTTTGGTGTTGCTGCGCTATTGATGCTTTTCCTGAAACATGTCACCAAATCGCATGCCTTGTTTCATATCCCTTCGGGAGAAAATGATCGTCCCCCTATCCACATCAGGCTGATGCTAATTACAACCTGCACGCTGGTCAGCTTTTTTCACGGCAGTAATGACGGGCAGAAGGGTGTGGGCCTCTTTATGCTGATCCTGATTGCTTTTATGCCCGCACGGTTTGCGGTGAACCACAACATTCCGAACGCTAAAGTATTAACTGCGCTCAATCAAACGGAGCAGGTGATCACCAAAACGATTACTGCCGATCCCGGCCGCAACGACCTCCTGACACAATTAAACGGAGCTATAAACCAGACCAGGGCTTCTTTGGCTGCCAAAAGCGAAAAAGATGTGGCTAAAACCTATAGCTACCGGAAACAGATTGAAAGCGTAATTAAAGATATAAGGGCAGTTATCAAAGATAAAAAGATTAAATTCTCACAGAAAGACAGGGATACACTTACAGGTACTGCTGCAGAGTTAGAACACGTTACAGACTTTGCCCCTATCTGGGTTATTGCCATGATCTCGTTATCACTTGGTCTGGGCACTATGATCGGATGGAAAAGGATTGTTGTAACTATTGGTGAAAAAATTGGCAATGAGCATTTGAATTACGCGCAGGGGGCCACCTCTGAGATCGTTGCAGCTTCGACTATCGGATTGAGCACTGTCTTTGGCTTGCCGGTCAGTACCACCCATGTATTATCGAGTGGTATTGCAGGCGCTATGGTTGCTTCTGGCGGCAAAGGCAACTTAAATAACAATACTTTAAAAAATATAGCACTGGCCTGGTTATTGACACTGCCTGTGTCTATTATCTTAGCGGCGTTACTGTTTATGTTTTTCCATTTGTTCATATAGTTTTTGTAATTTATTAAAAATGAAACAGATCCTGGTTGCGACCGATTTTTCTCCCAGCGCGGCTAACGCGATGGAATACGCTATGGCGCTGGCTGCGCTACTCAGATTGGAAGTATGTGCCATCCACGCAATTCATCCTACAGAAGGCATTAATAACAACATCTATAATGCCATTTTTATTGAGGATTATTACCGCAACAAAGGAGAGGCATTAGAAGAATGGGCTAATGCTTATACTCAAAAAGATGCGTTTAGGGACGTTAAAGTTACCTCCCTTTGCGATGTAGGATTTTTAAAGACCGTTATCACCAAATTCATTGACAACCATCAGGTAGAATTACTGGTCATGGGAATTACAGGCGCTACCGGTCTGAGTGGCATCGTAGGTAGCAATGCAAGCATGGTGGTTACCAAGGTCAAGATTCCGACACTGATCATTCCATTGGACAGTAAGTTCCCAAGCATTCCTGCAATCACCCTGGCTACAGACTACGAAACCAAACTATCGTCAACAGATGTAGCCGCACTCAATGAAATAGTAAAAGCATTCAAACTGGTAGCTATGGAAGTTTTGTATGTCGAAGAAAAATCAGACGCCAAACATCTTCAAGCCGGAGAAGCGCGACTCAAAGAGCTCATTCCGAAAACCGCACTTAATTTTAACTACCTGAAAGATAGTAGTCCATTCAGCGGAATCATGGGTTTTATCGAAAAGAACGAGACGGATATTTTATGCTTGGTGAAACACCATCACAACATCATTTATCGCCTGTTTAATCGCAGTACGATTAACCAAATCATGAATCGTTCTGTCAAAGCTATCCTTGTTTTGCATGAATAACAGGTGCAACCGTTAACAGTATGTAAGGCTCATTACCATTCTATTTTTTCCTGCACATACAGTTTGATAAACGACACAGGACCAATGCCGCTATGATGAGTTTCCTTGTCATTTAGTAAAATTACTTCTATAGCTTAGCCCCGGTTTTACCCCTATTACTGGAGTTTTTTATTAATTAATGGTATTCAGCCTTAAAAAAGGTCTCTGTATATTTATGGCCAAGTTGTATTGGCTCTAATCGGTTTACAAAATTATCAGCTTACCTATGAGGCATTTTTTTTATCTGTCTGTACTTTACATTTTCACATTTTTATCATTTAACTTAAACGTTGCCGCGCAGCAAACCAAAACCAACGTCGTTATTATATATACCGATGATTTAGGTTATGGAGATATCAGCTGTTACAATGCAAAAAACGTACATACCCTTAATATCGACCGCATAGCCTCAAACGGCCTTTTATTCACCAACGCACATGCTACCTCGGCAACCTGTACGCCATCAAGATATTCATTATTAACCGGCCAGTATGCCTGGCGAAAAAAAGGTACTGGCATAGCTCCCGGTGATGCCGCTCTATTAATAAACCCAAATCGCCCTAACCTCGCATCAGTATTTAAACAGGCCGGATACGAAACCGGTGTAATTGGTAAATGGCATCTGGGCTTAGGCAAACAAGGTACCGGCCCGGATTGGAACGGCGAAATTAAACCCGGACCAATAGAACTTGGTTTTAATACTTCATTTATTTTGCCGGCTACGGTTGATCGTGTTCCCTGTGTTTATGTTGACGGGCATAGGGTGGCCAACCTTGATCCGGCCGACCCGGTACAGGTCAATTATAAAAACCGTGTCGGCAACTGGCCAACCGGAGCAAATCATCCAGAGCTTTTAAAGCTAAAGCCGTCGCATCAGCATGATCAAACTATCGTTAACGGCGTAAGCCGGATCGGTTATATGACCGGTGGAAAATCGGCGCTTTGGGTTGATGAGGAAATAAGCACCGTTATAACCAATAAAGCTGTAAAATTTATTGAAACCAATAAGAGCAAACCCTTTTTCCTGTATTTTGCCACCCATAACATTCATGTTCCCAGAGTTGTTAATAAACGTTTTGCAGGTAAAAGCACTATGGGCCCCCGTGGCGATGCCATTTTGGAGCTGGACTGGACCACAGGCGAAGTTTTAAAGACTCTTGACCGTCTTAAACTTACTGATAATACGCTGATCATATTTACCAGCGATAATGGTCCGGTATTGGATGATGGTTACCAGGATCAGGCTGTTCAAAAGCTAAACGGTCATAAACCAGCAGGCCCGTTACGAGGTGGAAAGTACAGCGCTTTTGATGGCGGCACCAGGATCCCTCTAATTATATCATGGCCCGGGCATGTTACGAAAGGTGTTTCAAATGCCTTGCTAAGCCAGATTGACTTTTTAGCCTCATTTGCCGCCTTTACCGGGAATCCGCTACAAAACGACTCTGAACTCGATAGTAAAAACGCTATTGACGTGTTGTTAGGTAAAAACACAACCGGTAGGGAGCATATTATTGAACAGGCCTTGAACAATACGCTTTCGATAATAGCAGGTGACTGGAAATATATTGAACCTGGCAATGGCCCACGTATTAATAAAGAGGTAAATATTGAATTGGGTAACGATCCGAAACCGCAGCTTTACAATATAAAGAATGATATTGGCGAAAAACATAATTTAGCTGATTCGAATCCTGAAAAATTAAACGAGCTAAAAAGTTTACTACAAAACATTAAGAATCAGTAATGATATCCTGATACTTCATATTCTATAAAATGCATATAAAAGCACAATTCTTCATCTATATATTATTATTTTTTTGTTACGCCTGCAAACCTAAAAGCCAGCCTGTGGCAAGTTTAAAACCGCAGCAAACGGCACAAAAGAAAAACAAAGCAATTTGCTGCGAATCAAATATTCCCAAGAGGTTTGCCAGCTTGCAAACCCAGCCGGCAAACACCTTATCAACCATACCGGAAGGAAGTGGCTCGCATAAGGGAATGGTATGGATAAAAAATGGGGACTTTATGATGGGAGCAGATAATAAACAGGCTGCCGAAGATGAATATCCTAAACATAAAGTAATTGTTACCGGCTTTTGGATTGATGCTACCGAAGTTACCAATGCCGAGTTTGCTCGCTTTGTTAAAGCTACAGGTTATGTTACCACCGCAGAAAAAAAGCCCGATTGGAACGAACTTAAAAAACAATTGCCCCCCGGCACCCCAAAACCTGACGATAAGCTGCTGGTACCGGCATCGCTCGTATTCAGCTCACCAAAACAGGCTGTTGATTTAAATGACTACGGCCAATGGTGGTCATGGCAGGCAGGTGCCGACTGGCGCCACCCCCATGGACCGGGCAGCAATATTGAGGGTAAGGATAATTACCCGGTTGTACAGGTTTCCTGGTATGATGCACAGGCTTACTGCAAATGGGCTGGTAAACGCCTGCCTACCGAAGCTGAGTGGGAATGGGCCGCCAGGGGTGGTTTAACCAATAATATATATCCATGGGGCAATGAACCCGTTGATTCGGGAAAGCCCAAAGCCAATACATGGCAGGGAAGTTTTCCCTATAAAAATCTGCTAACCGACAAATTTTACTTCGCGGCACCTGTTAAATCGTTCAAAGCAAATAATTTTGGCTTGTTTGATATGGCAGGCAATGTTTGGGAATGGTGCAATGATTTGTACAATAACAAATATTATAGCTCAATAAACAAACCTGCTGGTATTTCCAATCCCAAAGGGCCGGCAACCAGTTTTGATCCACAGGAACCTTATGCTAAAAAACGTGTGATAAGAGGTGGCTCCTACCTGTGTAATGATAGCTATTGTTCTGGCTACCGGGTGGCCCGCCGTATGAAAAGCACGGAGGACAGCGGTATGGAACATGTTGGCTTCAGATGCGTGGCAGATAAGTAAAGTGAATTTAGTTATAAATTCACAGAGCTTTACAATGAGATTTTATCAATTAATCCTTGTCACTTTTAATTTCTTTAAAAAATGCGGCTCTTGTTGGGCCTGGTAGCTGTGAATTTTCACCCTTAACCGATTTCCAAATGATTTCATTTAATATTTGATCCGGGATAACATCTTCCTTTGAAAAATCGAGCTTATTTGACAGCGCGCTAAATTTATTCTTTACCTCGTTCTTTTCATTCAAATCTACCCTGTTTGGCCTTACTTTAAAAGCACGCAAATCGGCCTTATTACTAAAACTGCGCCACATAGGCGTAGCGGCGGCATCATATTGGGTTAAAGGCGGCGGAGTAATAAAGCTGCTACTCCTAAGAGATCAGCTATAACAAATTTCTTAACTACGAATTATTTTTTAATAAAAAGTATTTATTATCAATATAAATAATAAATAGAAATAACCTTTGGTTTACGTGTAATTAACAATATAAGTGCAGTTTTAAATAAACATCTGCATCTATGTTTATGACTGCTAAAACATTACAAACAGAGCAATTCAATGCGATTTATTATGCCACACATAAAAAATTACATTCTATTATTTTAAATATCTGCCGGGATAATGACCTTACGGCGGATATTTTACAAAAAGTATATCTTAAATTATGGGAGGAATGGGATAATGTAAAGGATAAAGCCAATCTCTTCCCTTTATTATTTACCTATTCCAAAAATATTTATATAGATGACTTAAGGAAGGTTGGATGTGGACGGGCGGCGGTGGCAAATATAACCCGCACTATTGATACATATAGTCCATCGGCAGAGAGTCAATATAAACGAAAGGAATACCTGGAGGCCATCAACTTCGTATTATCCCGTTTAACAACCCGAAGAAGGCAAGTTATCCAGTTGTACCTGGAAGAAGGGCTTTCCCGAAAAAAGCTGGCTGAAAAACTATGTGTTTCACCCAATACCGTCGATAATCATTTACAGAAATCATTATCCATTCTTCGCAGCGAGTTGCAGGTGTATTTAAAGACAGGTATTGATTAATAATGATGAAAGTTCATAAAAAGACAGTCTTTTGCTGGTTTTTTATGAACTTACTTTTACATCAAATTAATATATATTGTATATTGCAATTTCTTACAGCATAGATACCTGTAATGAAATTTGAATTTTCATAGAGGCTTGCTTATGGCAAGCCTTTTGTTTGATCATTTTGCAATCCTTTGAAAAATGACTTGAGGAATATGAGAAGGGTCAGATTCATTTCCTGGACCTATTCCTAATGAAATTATACTATTTTCTGTAAAAGGGGCATAGCTATTATTGTCTGATACTATAAAGCCGTAAGTATTGTTATCAATGGACATTATCTTTTTACCACTTAAATCGTACCCTTCTAACAAATAGTAAAAATCGCTCGATCCAGGATTATGTAATTCTATATAATTTGAAAACTTATCTTTTCTTACCCCATTGATTTTAATATTGAGTGGAGTGCTAATACCTGTTCCAAAATCAAGAACAAATAGTTTTAAGTTTAATTCGTTAGGAAGGGTTTTATCAGTGATCACAAATCGCACTAACATATTTCCACGCGTTGGTTTTCGCGTTTTATCAGGGTCTGGAAAAAGAACCCCGTATCCGGTATAAAAAAAGTTAGTTAGGTATCGTGTTTTCCTTTTTTGAAATGTTAAAACGGTATCGATAACAGACTTTTTTGCACTGTTTAATAAAGAAATTTTATGGTTTCCCTCCTCAACTGGTGTGACTAACCCATTTGATGCAGCGTTTAAAGTATCTATTATTTTTCCATCAATTTTAATAATTAAAGGGCTGGATAATGTTCCGGAGATATTTAAGCTTCCAAAAGACGGGTATTTAACAATTTCTCCATTTTTATTACAGGCTGCAATTATTAATATAATGGAAARCAAAAACAATGTTGGTCTGATTTTTTTCATGTTTGAATTATTTATTAATAAATCCCGGGGATGCTTTATAGTCCCCGGGATGTTTCTTTTAATTGTACTTATAAACTTTTTAGTAAGGATTTGATGTTGGCTGATATGAAGCCCATCCTGTAGAATCCCATCTGCTGCCAGTTCTGATACCAAATGCACCTCTGTAAGTTGTATTGGTAAATGATGCAAGTGAGCCTCCGGCATGTGTAACAGTAAGGCCGGTAGCATTCCATCCGGTAGCTGCAGGAGAAGTTGGTAAACCAGTATTATATCTCCAATCAGGTGTTGTGATATTATATGGAGCCAAAAGTCTGAACGGATCAGATGCGGTACCGGTGAAAGTAGTGTTTCCGGCCGGAACGCCAGATGTAGTAAAATAATGTACCAGGTTATTAGTGTAAACCAATGAAGCAGCAGCTGTTGAAACGTTTGCGCCGGTGATATAACCGCCAACAATTGAATTTTTAAACACCGCGCTTGAGCCTACTCTAAATACAGTACCATTACCTACAGACGGTGCTGTAGTGCTTGATGTATCACCTAAAAGGCTAAAGTTGCTCAATATAGGATTGGTAACCCTTCCTGCATTAACACCACCGGTAACTATTGGTGCTGTTACATTATTTGATTCAATACCATTAGGGCTGGTTGATCTTGGGAAAGCAGCTCTTGGATCTTTTTGAGCTACAGCAAACTGGATACTGCCCTGGTAACCCTGATCAAAATCAAAGTCATCATCATCATTCAGGTAAGAGATCAAATTAGTAGCATTTGCCGATCCGCCAAAAAATTCAAACGCGTCATCGGCGCCATATGATACCTGGATGTGATCTAAAGTAGTGCCAGATCCAACGCCTCCTAAAGTTAAGCCATTTAGCTCATTACCTTCTGTAATAACTTCACCGGCAAATTCGATCCTTACATTTCTTAGTATACCTGAATTATCATTTTCAATATTCCCACCATAACCTATTGCATCTTTTCCAGCAAGTACAGCCGGGATTTGCGCAGCAGGGATACCCTCTACTTTAGGATTAACATTATTAACCAATGAACGGCCTAATAACACTATACCACCCCAATCTCCTTCGGCACGGCTACCAGCGGCATACTCAGACGTAAAAACAACAGGAGCTGTTGCAGTTCCAGTCGCGTTAATTTTACCGCCTCTTCTAATTACCAGGTAAGAAGGAAAACCAGAAGTAGTATGGATTTTATCCAACCCTTTGATAAAAGTACCGGCCTGGATATTAATTGTGGCTAAGCTGTCTACATATACAGGGCCATTAAGTTTATACAAAGTAGTATTAACAAGATTGATTGTTCCGGTTAAAACACCACTTAAAGTAACAACAGTGGTAGGAACTGGCCTGTTATCAGGAAATAAGGCATTAGCAGCGCGGTTAAATTCACCTTCTGGTGCGGCGTTGCTTCCGTTATCTTTTTTACAGCCAGCTATAAACATGGCGGCAATTAAGACGAATAAAAAAGAAAATTTAGAAAGATAGATACCTGTAAATTTATTTTGATTTTTCATAATATTAGTAGTTTTTATAACTTAAGCTTAATGCTTGATTTTAATAAAATAGATACATGAATTTTCATTTTCCTGATTCTGCCAGATCATATCCGGCCCGTTTTTCTTTTTTTAATAAGCCTTTCTCCTTTCTTTTTTAGGGTTGTTTTATTTATAGGTACAATTAAAAGCGATATATAAAATTGAGTGTATAATTGGTTCCACTCTTCCGGCGGAAAGTAACTGCATCATATTTGGGATTATAAGAAGTACCTTTAGGATCCAGCTGCCCAGGCCCAAAAGTTGATCCGTCTCCGGGATATGGTTTAACGGATGGAGTATATGGCGGATAAGTTGGATTGCCTTCGCCATACTGGTTTCGGTAAGTTATCAAATTCTGGTTAAGCAGGTCGCTGATATTGAACCGTAGTTCTGCCTGCCGCTTTTCTAAAAACTTATAACTCACTTGCATGTCAACCAGGTCGCGGGGATTCTCATATTCATCGGTTGATATATTGGCTGTAGATGTTACAACCCTTTTTCCGTAACGGTTATAAACCACATTGAGGCCAAAGCGGGTGCCAGTGTAATTGATGCCCCCGTTAATGATATAAGGCGATTGCCCGTATAAAGGCCGGTCGCGCTTACTGATGATCGCTTTTCCCGTGCTATCTACCCCGGCCCGTGCGCCAAGATCAACAGAAGCATCAACCAGGGTAAAACTACCCGATACATACAGGTTTTTCCAAAATGGCGAAGATGGCGAAATTAATTTTAAGGATTTACGAAAATCAACTTCAAAGCCAACATCTTTAGCGCTGGCCAGGTTGCGGTACACTAAATTGGGTACGCCGGAGGTGTTTTCGAATGTTAACTCTATTGGGTTGGTGAATTTTTTATAAAACCCTGATACAGAAATGATCTCATCGGGGCTGGGATAAAATTCATAGCGCAGGTCGTAGTTTTTGATCTGCGTAGGCTTGAGATTGCTACCGCTTACGGTGCGAAAAACATCAAAATCAAAATACTGAAAGAATGAAAGTTCCCTCAGATCGGGTCGGGCTATCGTTTTATAAAAAGCTGCCCTTATATTCATTTTGGGTGTTAGCGCRTAAATGGCGTTTACGGAGGGTAACCAATCCGTTTTTTTAACAGCTATCAAACTGTCAACAAATGGCCTTACTTGGTTGTCAGCGGCTTTGCCTAAGGTACTGGTAAAAACCTGCTGGTTATTTTGCTCCAACCGTAAGCCACCTATCAATCTTAATTTCGCTACAGGTTTAATATCCAACATACCATAATAGGCATCCAGTTGCTGTTTACCGTTATAACCGGTAGCGGAGCCGTTGCTTGCGGGCTCCCCTCCGCCTATAAAAGGAATGAAAAATAATTTCTGGTCAATAAAATTCTGGTTGTTATACACATCGGTGTAAGCATATCCAGAAAAGTTAGTTACATTGCCCGGAAAGTTCCTGATCCTGTAAGAATCAGCGCCGAAATTTGCCTTCCGGTAGCTACCCTGGTACCCTGTTTTAAAGCTTTGGTCGAGGCCAAGCAGTTTAAAAGGAAATTGGACATTGGCCTGGTAAGCATAACGCCGCTCTGAAAGGTGCGAATAAAAAACAGAACCTAAACTTGCTGTGAAATCATTAAAATTATAGTGATAGTAATTATCAGGCGACCCACTGCTTACAGGGTCCCCAAGCATACTAACCACGCGGCTGTTGGGCTGGTCGCGTTCCAATGTAGAAATGGCGCCGCTGTAATCGAGTTTAATGCCTCTTTTGCCAAAAGCGTGTTCGCCCGTAAAACTGCTCTGGAATAATTCATTAATCAGGGTTTGCGCAGCGTAATTATTAAGTGTAGCAGTACTTAATAGATCGGTACCTCTAAATTGGTAAAGTTTATCGGTAAAACGGCGATTGTAGGTGTTTTTTAAAGTGAATTTATTTTTACCAAAACTATAACCCAGGTTCAAGCTGCCGCCTAATAAAGTGGTAAATACATAATCGGTACCTTTATAATCAAGTACGGTGGGTAAATATTGATCATCCTGATCGGCTGTTTGTTCGTTACGATAAGTAAAGGCCGCGATTACCCCCAATTTCGAGTTATTAATAGGGATACTGCGGCCAACTGCTAAAGAGTAACTTTGGATAGGTTGCGCGGTATAACGGCGCATAGCCCAGTTATCCGGGAATTTACCAAGAAATTGTGAGGCTTTCTGCTTTTCTTCGGTCGAGGCGCTACTGTTATCGATCTTAGCAGCCAGTACATTATAATCGGCAAATGACATGCCTGTTGGCTTTTTTTGCACATCATTGGCAAAGCCGAAATAATTGGATGATCCTCTTTGACCGCCGATAAAATCTTTTCCGGTTGCCTGGCTGTTAAAACCACTGCCTATAGAAAGCGTAACAAAGTCTTCATCTGGTATATCTTTGGTGGTTACCTGTACAAGCCCCCCTGTAAATTCACCCGGAAGATCGGGCGTGGCTGTTTTATTAACTACGATATTATCTACCAGGGCGCTCGGGATCAAGTCAAAAGCAAAATCCCGGCGGTTGGGTTCCGTGCTCGGAAGTTGATTGCCATTAAGTAATACGTTATTGTATCGGTCACTAAGCCCTCGTACAACCACATATTTGTTTTGAGATACCTGTAAACCGCTCACTCTTCTTAAAACCTGAGCGGCATTGTTGTCTGGCGTACGGCTAATTTGCTCGGCAGTAATACCATCAGACATAGCCGCATTATTTTTTTGGCGTGCATATAAACCTTGTACAGAAGCCCGTTGATAAGTGGAGGTAACCAATACCTCATTTAAGGTTCCGGTGGCTATTTTTAAGGCAATATTTAATGAAGTCATTTTGCCTGCACCAACCACAACGCCCGTAATACGTTGTGTTTGAAACGAAATGTATGATATTTCTAAAGTGTAGGTACCGGGTAAAAGGCTTAACGAATAGCTGCCATCTACACTGGTTTGTATACCTGTACCGGTTTCAATTACTTTAATATTAGCTCCGGGCAACGTTTCGCCTTTTTCATCCAAAACTTTACCTGTAATTTTACCCGGATCAACTTTTTTTATTTTCCTGCGCTCTTCAATCCTGATCATGATTGAATTTCCCTCCATATTATAGGTTAGCGCGGCTTCATCCTGCAACTTTTGCAAAACTTTGCCTAATGGTATATTATTAAAATTTAAGCTGTTAATTTTAACTGTTTTAGCCTGGCTATTGTCATACACATAACGATAACCGGCCTGGCCGCTTAGTTTCATCAGCACTTGGTCTAAAGTAGGATTAGCCAGGGTTAGCGTTACCGGGGCATTGATCTTAAATATATTATTATTTGCAAACTGGCCTGATGAACCCTGTGCAAATAAGAACTGCGTAGATAGCAGGAGGATAACTATTATTTTTTTTTTATTAAAAACACGTAATTGTGTAAAGAGATACATAAATTTATTTTTTTTTAAGTTCTAACAGCTTGAAAAATTATTCGGGAGAGCGTTGGTGGAACAACGCTTTCCTTTTTTGTCTAAGGATTTACAATATAGTCGCCCCCTTTCTTGTGGTAATTCAACTTGTAAACAAAAAGGATATTATTCAGTACATTTTCAGGTGATTTGCGCTCGAAAACACCTGTAAGGCGTTTGTTTTCCAGTTTTGTATTTTTAGCCACAACTATCCTTATATGATATAACTGTGCTATCCTGTTGAAGGCGGCTTGCAATGGAACATCATTAAATACAAGCTTTCCGTTAATCCAGGAATTAACATCTTTGGTTTGGATTTCATTTACAGCTATCTGATGATTACTGTTATTATACTTCAGCACCYGGCCTGGAGTAAGTATATGTTCAGAAATCCCGGTTTTAACACGAACTTTACCGCGAACCAATATTACCCTGATATCTTTTTCAGCTCCATATGCCTCAATATTGAAAGCGGTACCCAGTACTGTAGTACTTATGTTTCCGGCCCGCACAATGAAAGGTTTGCTGGCATTGTGCGCTACATCAAAAAAAACTTCACCACTAATCCGCACTTCCCTTTTCAAACAATTGTATTCTGATTTTTTAAAAGCCAAAGAAGAGTATGCATTTAACCAGATATTTGTACCATCCGGCATTTGTAACTCCTTTACATTTGCCGAAGCATTGTCTACCATTGTCCAGTTGGATACAGATAGGCTTGATTTTGTGCTATTTCCCTGTCGCTTCCATATTTGATAAGACCCTGCTACGATTGACAAAATCAAGGTAATGCTTGCCGCTATGCGCAGCTGAGGTTTCCATGATGATTTTCTTTTATTCTCATATATGTCTATCTGTTTTATTTTATCATCCTTATCTGCAGAAACTACCTGAAGTTTTTTATAATTAATTTTCTGATGTATATAATTTAATTTTTCTTCGCTATTTATTTTTTGGTGGATAGAACCCAGTAATTTATCAGATTCGTCTTTACTAAAAACACTTTCATTAGCAATGTTTTTAGCAATGTTATCCATATAATCATGAAGCAATCTTAAATCACTACCTTTAAGATATTCATCAACCATTGCACATTCTTCAGGTGAACAATTACCGGCGAAATATTTATATATTAATTGTTTTGTCATCAATTTAGGGGCATCCAGACTTATTCTGGTTTTATTAGTAATACGAATGAGATTGTATTTTTTACTACGCTTTTTATTTTTAAAATTTTAGTCCTGTTTTTGTTGCTTTAACAGGCGACATAACTGCGCTACGAGCAGCAGAAGACTGAAATATAGCTTTGCCTCTCCTGGATAACATTTCTGAGTTTGAAGTAACTCTGGAGGAAGAAGTTGTTAATGAGGACCCCAACGATAATTCCAATGCTTTTTTTAGCAAAAGGTCATTTTTGTCTCCAAATTCTTTTAATGGTAAGGCGCCAAATTCATCAATATAATAATCAGGAATTAATCCCTGACTATAATCCCCCTGCTTATTTGCATTATATAATTTAAAAATCAGGGGATGTAATAAATAAGTTATTTGGGGGGGTGTCCGCTGGTCGTAGATTTCAAAACCAGACATGTCTTTTCCAACAGTTTTTTCTCCAATTTGTACAACAGGCAAATAAGGTTTAAGATTATTGATCAATAATTCAGCTGCCGAGGCAGTAGCTAAAGAGGTAAGCACATATAGTTTAGAAATAGTTATTCTTGAATCTCTCACCTCGGCAAAAGTTCTGGGAGGTGAATTACCTTTGTTAATGCTTTGAGCAAATGAATCGGTAATTTGTCCGCCATTTTTATTTGCCTGGCTAATTATAAATGTCTGGCCTTCTTTAACAGGTGCTAATGCTACAGCTATTTTCGCAGCCGTGGATACGTCGCCACCCGGATTATACCGTAAGTCTATTATCAGATCTGAAATACCGCTGCTTTTAAATCTTGCAATGGAATCAAGTATATTTCTGTCAAACTCTTGGGTGAAACCATTGTAATAAATATAGCCAGCCTTTTTACTTCCGTTGGTAAACAGTTTAGTCAGGTAAACGGGCTGCTCCCGGAAATAGGAATGTGAAATTGAAGGTGCAGATCCGTTAATTAGCTGACCGTTGCTAATTGTTGTCATTTGCAATACAATATCTGCCCCTTGCTTTAAAGTATGTATAATTCCATCCGCTGTAGCGGAATTAATCTCCGTTCCATTTACTGATAAAAATAAATCCCCACGTCGTAGTCCTTGTTTCGCGGCAGGTCCTCCTGGAGTAACCAGCGTTACCGTGCCCAATAAACGACCTGGAAAAGCCGGATGCTCTATCAATGCATACTCAAATCCATAATAACCAAAAGATGAATATTCGGTTGGAGGATGTTCCGGGTCATCCATATAGGAAAACCTGTCTGCTGAATTAAGCAGGCTTTTAAAAAAATCGGTAGAATTTGTATTTGCACCCGGTCTTTGCGGTAACTGATCGGCCCAGTAATAATACACTTTCATGCTATCCAAAATCCATTGATTGTTTTCTGGTAGTATATTGGGCGCTTCTCCGTTTTTCTTGCAGGATACAATAATAGTAGATATTACCAAAAAGGTTGGCAAGACAATTTTTTTAAAAAATTTCATAGTATAATGGAAATGCTGTTTCCTATTTATACACGAATAGAAACGGTTATTTTACTATTCTCTTTAATGCATTTTAATAAGTTAAATGAGAATATCAGATAACATGACCATTAATGGGATTTAGTGATCATTCGCTTTTAATATTTCAGTCTCGAAAATTTTTCTTGCAAAATGAAATAGTAAATTTTGGCTTATTAACCGTGTAGCTATTAATAGGCAGTATAATTTTTGACAGTGACTTGCGACACCTGACAAATTATATCCTGTGCCCCATTAGGTATCGGAAAGTCTGTCACTTAAAACTTATTTATGCATAGAACAAGCATCTCTATTTTAATTTTGTCATTACTCGATATTGTTGTTCTGACTTGGGCAATTTGGTTTGGACGAAGATTTTATGGCGTTATTCTCAAAAAAAAAATCTTTTACGGGCCGTATCATTCAGTTTAATGTATGCAGCAGAATAATTTAGACAAAGAAATCCCTGAACACCTTGGTTATAATCCAAATCTACTGTTAACAGGTAGTTTAGTCATCTGCGGTGGTTTATTCTTTTTTTCACTTATGGCCTGGTTATGGACAGAATTGATTTAAAGATTAATAATGATTTCTCATTTAGTTTAGTGACATTGTTTGATGCTCTAAAGGCAATATTGAGATTAAAATGCTGGCTCGTATCCATCCTTTGGAACACTCAAAATAAATGATTTTCACTCCATTATTCTGGGAGTGTTTTTCAAAATTTACAATAAGGTAATAAAGACTTTAGCAGCGAAGATTCCACATGTTATTTCTCAAATGTGTCAAGACTCCATTTATCTATCCAGTTTATTTCCATATCATCACCTTTAAAACTTATAGGCAGCCACAGGTAACGGCCATCAATTGCATCTTTCGGAGTCCATTTATCAGCTATAAATATAAAGGCATCTTTTTTACCGGCTACGGGCAGCACATGGGTGCTTTGACCTCCATAAGTGATCTGGCTATCCTGCCCCTGGCAGGGGTTACCGTGATAGGTCCATGGCCCCCAGATAGATTTGGCCGTAAACCAACGGGCCGCGTTAGGCGCCCAGCCTGTACAGCCCGAGCCAATCATATAATAAATTCCATTGCGCTTAAACAAAGCGGGCGCTTCCGTTTGGTGGCCTATATATATGCGAATGAATTTGCCGGTATGACCTGTATAATCTGGCGTTAGCTCGGCCAGGTCAAGCGTGTAGTTTTCTTCGGATGAAAAAACATGGTAAGCCTTGCCATCCTCGTCAACAAAAACAGTCATGTCGCGTGCCATCTGACCACCCGGAAAATCGCGGCAAAAGAAACCATCGCTTTTGTTAGCCGGGCTAAGGCAATTTAATTTATCAGCCAGAGGAGTAAGCTCTGGATAAAACGGCATTTGCCCCGGATTAGGCCGATAGCTTTTAATGAACTTATATGGACCGGTCACCTTATCACTCACCGCAACTCCTGCACGGGCCGCGCTGTACCCCTTACCCAGTAATTCAAGATGAAACCACATGACATATTTCTTCGTCTTTTTGTTATAAATAACTTTTGGTCTCTCCAGGATACACCCTTTTGCGATATCGCTTGCTGGATCGGGCGAAACACTTAGTGATATGCCCTCGTCTTTCCAGTTATACAGATCTTTTGACGAATAGCAATGCACCCCCACCATGGCCCGGTTACCCGCATTGCCGGCAATCTTGTGCTCGCCAAACCAATAATAAACACCGTTATTATATAATATCCCCCCGCCATGGGCATTAATGTGTACCCCATTGTCATCAGGCCAGCGTGCGCCAGGGCTGAAACTGTTTAACTTGGTTTGCGCATGACCAATGATACTTAGCAGCAAAAAGGCTGGTAATAAAAAGCGATAGCATTTCATATAATGATGTTTGTGTTATTTTTATGATGATTAATTATTTAAAGGATTCCATTCCAATACCTGTACTTTAGTGGGAGCGACGCTGGCTTTCCCCTCGCCATCGACCTGTGTTACCTGTTGAACAAACAGGTTGAGTACTTTTTTATCTTTCCACAGTTCGGTATCATAAGTTGGCTCCCACTCCCCTACGGGTGTAGTTGTCAAATCACTAACCCGCCAGTTGGTACTTTGCAGATCGGCATTTACAGCCACAGAAACTTTATCACCCCGTTCAGTATCTCTGAATATAAGCGCTACCGATTGTTTCTCGCTTTTTTTCCAGGCAATTATTTGCGGTCGGGATATGGGGATGCTTTTGGTACCCGCCCCACCAAGGCTGAAAGCCGTGTTTCTGAAACCGGGGTTGGCCGACTGCCAGTTGCTCCCTGTTTTATAAATAATATGATATTGAGGAACTGCAGTGCTGCTATCACGCCAATAGGTAGCAATAAACGGGTTACCCTTATCATCTACAAACATGGATGTTTGATTGATGAGTTCGCTATGTCGTGGTATGTTGCAGGCATACTCGGCACTGGCGGCCGTAATGGGGAGCGTACATTTTTCGCCGGTTGATTTTTCCCAACTCAGACCGCCATCATTTGAACGGGCATAACACATATCATGATTGCTTGCCACATCGGGGCTCTCGCGCCATACCCATGAAATATGAATAATCCCTTTTATATCAATACACATCTGCCAGTAAGCATTGCGTTTGCCTTCGCCATCAATAAGATTTTGCTGTACATTAGCCCATTTTTGCGAACGTGTGTCATACCTGTTCATCACCAGGTTGCCATTACCTGAACTTCCATCGCGGTAAACAAACAGCAGATCGCCATTAGGCAAACGGTAAAACTCGGGATAGCTGACCCTGTTTTCGTTAATGCCCGTCATACTTTGTGGTGCCGACAAAAGGAGACTGCCGGGTTTAACACCTTTAGCATAATTTAATGTTTGGTTATGATGCCCCCAGGCAACATGTAAATAACCGGCACCATCAACCATAATACTTATATCCTTGTGGGCATCAGTAGCATCGGCTTTATATGGTGTAGCTAAAAGTTGCCAGTTAGCCGCGCCGCTTTTTCTTTTAGCCAGCACCAATATCTGTTCATTATTGTAATAGGCTGCATATTGTTCGCCCTTAAAAGTAACGAGTGAGTTTTTACGAAATACAACCGTATTAACGGAGTTGTTTGCCCAGCCCAGGCCTATAGTACTGGTAGTAACCTTGCCGGTTTGCGCTATTGCAGCCATCGCACCGCAAAGCAGGACACCTATTAAAAGTTGATATTTTAAACAGTATAATTTCATAAAAAGAAAAAGTAAGGGCAATAAACACTGCCCTTGTCTTTTATTTGAGTTTTAATTGCCGGTAGTCCCGGGGAAATCCCCCCCCCAGGTCTTTCCTGGAAACGGGCGTGATACACTCGTATCCTCCGGCTCTTATTTATTAACCGGTTAAGGACCTTCCTTAACCGGTTTGCTTAACACATTTGGTATGTCCTGATTTACTGCAGTTTTCCGTCTGTTAATAAGCTCATTAATCCGCCTTCGCTCCTCAATATCCGGGATTTTGGTCTAATTTTGCATCCTTATTTAATTGAATTTCGGTTAAAGGGATTGGCAGCAGCATGTTTTTAGCTGTTAAACCGCTTGTAGGATGCACTGCGTCATTGCCATTAAGCCGCAGGGCGCGTTCAACAAGTGTTCCGGTACGCATCAGTGTCATACGCCGGTTCTCCTCCCCCACCAACTCGCGGGCGCGTTCGTCCAATACAAAGTTTAAAGTCATTTGATCTGGTGTAACCTGCGGGGCATTTGCCCTGGTCCTTAACGCGTTTATAGCGGCAGCGGCATCTGTAGTTTTACCCTGTTTTACCTGTGCTTCGGCTAAAAGCAGGTAAGTTTCGCCAAGACGCATCATCACAAAATCTTTGATCATGGCATAGCCAAAAGTATCATTAGGGTCAAAAGCCCCCCATTTCAACGTGCTTGGGCAAATTCTAAACGCGGTATCGGCACCGGCGAAAGGTACCGGCTTACCCAATAAAGCAGGGAAAGCAGGGTCATTATAATAATATTGCCTTTTAATACTGTACTGCGAATTGCGCATGTCGCCGGCCGGATATAAGCCATAAAGCACCCAGTTACTTAGTCTTAACCTCGCGATACTACGCCCCCCCAGTGAATCGCAGGGAAGCATACCCGGAACGGCATAATAAGCAGCGCCCCATACACGGCGTTGCTGCGCATTATCAACGTTACCACCTACTACAACTGCTGAGTTCTCCTGCTCAAGCACCCAGATAGCTTCGGTGTTACCTTGTGAGCGCCGTTGATTGCCGTAAACAAACATGTCAGAATAGTAGTCGCCGGCACCACCTGCCCTAACGCCATAACGCCCTTTAACCAGGCTAAATTTACCACTGTTTATAACAGCCTGCGCCTGTTGCTCGGCCAGGTCATTTTTACCCATACGGAGATATACCTCGGCCAGTAATTGCATGGCCATGTACTTATTGGCACGGCTAACCGGCTTGCCCTGGGCGTTGGTTTTAGCATTACCCGCATTTAATTCGTAAAGATTGGTGCTTGCATAAGTTAAATCACTTACAATTTGCGCATTTACRTCATTAAGTGTTGCCCGGATAAAATCTGTTTTTGGGGCAGATAACGCGTGTATAATCAGCGGAACCCCACCAAAAAGCGTAGCCAGGTTATTATAGGCATAAGCCCTGAAAAACTTTGCTTCGGCTTCAACCTGTTTTTTGCCAAGCGCCCCTATTTTGGTTGTGGCCGGGTTTTCTGTATTGTCAATTATGCTATTGGCATTATTGATCAATGCATAATATTTCCCCCATATATAAGAAGCCGCGCCATCGGTTGCGGTGAGCTGGCTATAGTTATAATAAGGTACTTCAATACCCTGCTGTTGTATGGTGGCGTTTGCCACATCGGTACCTACCTGCCAAACGCTGGGCCAGCCTTGCGCGCTTGAGTAGGTTAATATACCGGTTTGCAGGTTATATAAGCCTATAGCAGATGCTTCAAGACCTAAGGAGTCGGTAAGCGTTAACGGGGTATAGGATGAGTAAGGTTTTTCGTCCAGAAAGGATTTTTTACAAGATGCAAACGCCGTTGCCAACACTGCTGCAAAAATTAATATTGTTGAATAATTTTTCATGTCTTTACGTGTGTCTTTATTTTAAAGAAATATTAGCGCCTATAATAATTGTACGTGTTACAGGATAATTGTTAGTCCAATCAGCAACATAAGCCGACTGATTAGCTCCGGAATTTGATGTACCTCTGGTATAAAAACTTTGCTGTGGATCCCAGCCAATCCAATTTGTAAAGGTTTTTAAATTACGCCCGCTTGCGTACAGTGTTAAACCGGCTATATGCGCCTTATCCAGCAATTTTTGCGGCACAACGTAGCTAAAGGTGATGTCCTTGATACGGGTATAGCTGGCATCGCGCGGATAACCATAACCACGGGTGTTTGTGTATGATAGCGACTGGAACTGTTGATTGCCATTAGTTGGTGTCCAATAGCCAATAGCTGCCGGTGTATTTCTTCTGCCCGATTCATCAGCATAGTTGAGGTCGGTATTGTTCTTTAACATGCCCTGGGCAGTTTGTATAAATATGCTCAGGTTAAAGTTTTTATAATGGAAAGTATTGGTTAAGCCCCCGGTCCATTTAGGAGCGGTTTGCCCCTGAATTACCTTATCATCAGCTGTAATTTTGCCATCGCCGTTAGTATCTGCAAACTTCAGATCGCCGGGTTTGGCGCCGGGGTCTTGTTTTGAAGCGTCTTCGCCTGTTTGCCAAACACCGGTCATTTTATAATCATAAATTACGCCGATTGGTTTTCCGATGAACCACCTGTTACCGATGTCATCTTTTCCATCGCCATACAGGTCAACAATTTTATTTTTGTTGGCTGAAAATACAATGGTGCTTTCCCATTTAAAATTTGAGCCGTCGATGTTACGGGTGTTCAGGGTAACCTCCACACCTTTATTGGCCACCTTACCAATGTTATCAACCACCTGGGAATAACCTGTAATAAGCGGAAGGGCACGGTTTAACAATAACCCATAGGTACGTGAATCATAATATTCAACTGTACCTGAAATACGGCTGTTCAGTACCGAAAAGTCAGCTGCTATGTTACCCTCATTGGTAGTTTCCCAATGCAGGTTGCTGTTACCAAGGTTACTGGCCTGTACCCCTATGTTGCTTACCCCGTTAAACGGAAACCTGACGGTACCATCCGATGTTATTGTTCTGTATACGCTAACAGCTTCGTTACCGGTTTTACCGTAAGATGCCCTTAACTTTAAATTATTGATCCATTTGGAGTCTTTAAGAAAACGTTCGTTGCTCACATTCCAGCCAACAGCCGCTACCGGGAACCAGCCATATTTGGAAGTATTGGCACCAAATACAGATGAACCATCACGACGAACAGTTAGTGTTAATAAATAACGGCTGTCATAAGAATAGTTTAAACGCGCCATTTGTGAATTGAGCGCATACCTGTCAGAATAGGTCCCTGAAAATGAACCATTTACTGTGGCGCCCGATATAGTTGAGCCAATCCCGAYCTGGTTGAATGAGAGCTCATCATTAATGTAGCCTGTTCCGGCTATGCCCGAAGTAAAGTATTTTCTTTGTTGGGTACTGTAAAGCCCGGTGAAATCAATACGGTGTTTACCAAAATCCCTTGTATATAATAATAAGTTATCCAGCGTGTAGCTGTTGGTTTCGGAGCTTAATGCTGTAGCCGAACCTAATGGCGTGTTCGCCAGCCTGCCGCTGTAGCTGTCTACGCGGGTGGGTAAATAGGTATAGCCCGCATTTAAGCGATATTTTAATCCTTTAAGCACGCCGCCAAATGTTATCTGGGCATAACCATTCCCGCTAATATTTACACTGCGRTTAATCTGATCGGTAGTTAAGCCCAGTAATGGATTGGTGTATAACTGTTCGGGCGCCATCGGGTAAATGGTATAGGTACCATCGGCGTTATACTCATTACCGTATGGGCTCATAGCGGTGGCGTTGAGTAAATTGGCCCGGCCGCCGTCATAATTATTATTAGCGAAATAAAGGTTTGCGCCCATGCTCAGGAAACTGGTTACATTTACATCCAAATTTGAACGTACGCTTGCCCGGTTATACTGATAGCCTTTTATTACACCTTTTTGTTTTAGGTAATCGGCAGACAAAAAGTATTTCACATCTGGAGTGCCGCCGCTTACACTTAGGTTATGATCCTGCATAATACCCTGTTGGGTGCTTTCTTTAACCCAATCAATGGTGCGCCCTGCGGCGTAATTAGCCCGTTCGGAGTTGTTATATACGGGTTCAGGAAATTGCTGTTTTAAATTATTTTGCGCCTCATAATCCAAAAACTTTTGGGTGAACGCTGCCGGATCTCTTGGCTCCAGGATATGACCCAGGTTTTCATAACCGCCATAACCACTATAGCGAATAACGGGTTTACCTGTTGTACCGCGCTTGGTAGTGATCAGGATAACACCCTGCGAACCGTTGGCACCGTAAATAGCCACCGCCGACGCGTCTTTTAATATTTCCATAGAGGCGATATCATTGGGGTTGATATCATTGAGTGAGCCGCCGCTTTTGGTAAGCGGGATACCATCAACTACTACGAATGGTCCGGAAGCGGCTGAAATTGAATTTTGCCCTCTGATAGTGGCAGTTGGTTGTGAGCCAGGCACAGATGATGGGGAGGTTACTGTAACACCGGCAACAGCTCCTTCAACGGCCTGTAAAATATTGGTAACCGGCAATTGTGACAGGCGCGATTTAGGTACGGTTGTAACAGATCCGGTAACATCCGATCGTTTTTGAGTACCGTAACCAACCACTACCACTTCATTCAGTTGCTTGTTGCTATCTTCAAGTACTACGTTTAATGTGGTTGTATTTTTATTAACCCGGATACTTTTAGCAACCATGCTCACAAAGGAGATTCTTAGCGTGGAGCCTTCGGCAACATCAATTTTAAAAGCGCCATTAGCATCGGTTGTGATTGACTGGCTTGTGCCTTCGATGTTTACCGTTGCACCCGGCAGCACATTGCCGGTGGCATCTTTTACAACGCCTTTTACATTAATTTTTGTTTGCGCGCTGGCCCCTTGGGTAATGCCCATCAGCATTATTATCAAAAGCCATACGGAAAAACTGTTTAAGTGAGTAAATCTGTACTTCATAATTTAATTGGTTTATTGGGTTTATTTAATTTGGATTATAGTTAGTAACCGCATCCTATCCCGGGCGATTTAACCCCACAGCAGGAGCTATCCAATTGTGCGTTTTTGAAATTTTCATAGCGTTTGGTTTTAGTTTATAATTTGCCGGCAATAAAATATTGGTATTGATTATTGCTTGTTGGTGGAAACGAAATAAGCGTAATTCGGCATTGCGAGAGAGGGGTAAAACTATAAATTACAGGGGTCAAAACATATAAAAACACGTTATTTTAACAGATTTTGAAAAATACGCAAGAAATAAGTGTTAAAATAACGCTTATTTTATTTGGGGAGATTTTCCGAGCGATAGTATATCGCCAAAATAGAGGCCAATTTATTTGGATGAGTTTTTTTCAAACTCATTCATACGATAGGAGATTTGAAAACTGGCGCGGTGTTTTTTGATGAACTCGGATGGATTGACTCCGTATTGTTTGAAGAATTGTTCGCGAAAGTATTTTACATCGCTGAAGCCCACCTGGAACGCGGCTTCGTTAACATTACAATTGGTTTGGATAAGCAATTCGGCAGCTTTGCGCAAGCGCACAAACCGGATAAAATTATTAACAGACTGCCCGGTGATACCTTTCAGGCGTTTAAATAACGTTGGGTAACTAATACCGATCTCTTTGGCCAGCACATATACATCAAACTGGTCATCGGTAAAATAATGCTCGATCACCGAAATACAATTATTCAGGAAATCCTTGTTTTCCTGCGAGATACTACGGCCGTTGCTATTTTTGGTAACCTCCTTATAAAAGTAGTTCTGCAGCTCGGTTTTATTGCGCAATACACTTTTTACCCGCGCAATAAGCAATTCTTTATCAAAAGGTTTGCGTAAAAAATCAATAGCCCCCTCCTCTATACTCTTCAACATGATATCAGGCGTTGTATCCCCGGTTAAAAGTATAACAGGGATATGGCTTATGGCTTGATCTTCCTTTATGATCCGGCATAAATCAAGCCCGCTCAAACCATCCATTACAATGTCGCTTATAATTACATCAGGCATATGTTTTTTAATAAGCTCAAGACCTGCAGTGCCATTTTGGGCTTCCATTACGATATAACCAGGCGTAAATATCTTTTTGATGTATGACCGGATCTGATCATTATCATCAATCACTATAAGCGAATACTTGGCCGAACTGAATAACTCCAACGCGGCCAGATCTTCTTCCTGCTCAGCATCTTTGTTATCATCATCAATAAGTTCATTTACGTAGGTGTAATCTGGTACAGCATCATCAACTATCGCATCTTCGGAAAAATGAGCCTTACCTTTTAACAGTGCGAGCAAAAATGTAGTACCACCATCAGAGTTGTTGAAGTAGCTGATACTACCTTTATGGCTTTCAATAAAAACCTTAACCAGGTATAAACCTATGCCAAAACCTTTACGGAAATAGTTTTTATCTTTTGCCTGGTAAAACTTATCAAACAGCCTGTCACCCACATCGGCATTTATACCTATGCCGCTATCCATTATTTTAAAGTACACCAGAGTATCGTCCTGCTCAATGATAATATGGATAGTACCATGGTCGGGAGTAAATTTTATAGCATTTGATATGAGGTTGAACAGGGCAATTTCTATCTTCTCCAGGTCGCCGTATACCTCCATGTTTTCTACCCCGCTTTCAAGGCTATAATTAAGGTGTTTAATTTTAGCTTGCTGAATAAAGCAGGAATAAACCTCCCTGCATAAACTCACAAAATTTAGTTTACTCACTTTCAGCTGCGTGTTTTCGCTTTCGGTTTTCCGGAAAAGCAGTAAATGATCAACCAGACCAAGCAAGCGGCGCGCGTTACGATAAATGGTACTCAGTTCTTCGGTATTACCCTTGCTTTGATTAAGAAGATCTTTTATAGGATTAATAATAAGCGTTAGTGGCGTCCTGAACTCGTGCGATACATTGGTAAAGAAAGTTAGCTTCTTTTCGTTAAGCTCTTTTTCTTTTTCTACCTGCAGGTTGGCCAGCTTTACTTTAAACCTGAGCCTGGCCTGGTTTACCCTGTAATTATAAAGCGCGTAAGCTATAGCGAACACCAGTGACAGGTAAATTAAAAAGGCCCACCACGTGCGGTACCACGGGGGTAAAACAATAATTTTAATGGCGATGGGCGGCGCTGCCCATTGCCCCTCTGTATTGGTAGCCCTGATTTTCAGGGTATAAGTTCCTTCATTAAKGCGCGAAAAATAGGCTGACTTGAGCTTACCTACATAATTCCAACCATGATCCCAGCCTTCGAGGTAATAGGCATAGGAGATTTTTTCGGGGAATGAGTATTCGAGCGCCGTATAGCTGATATTCAATGTAGCCTGGTTAAACGGGATAGTTATTTCTTTTAATTCATTTAATGGCTGCTTTTGTTCATAGGTGCTGTCGCGCTCAATGGATACATTATTTATTGTAAAATCAGAAAGCATCAGCCGGGGCTGGTGCGCGTAAGGTGCGATACTATCAGGCGAGAAAAAATTGAACCCTTTTATGCCGCCAAAGAGCATTTTACCCGATGCCAGTTTCAAGGCCGCGTTATAATTAAACTGGTTGCTTTGTAACCCATCAGAAGCATTGTAATTGGTAATCTTTTTTGTTTTTACATTGAAGTTGGAAAGTCCGTTATAGGTACTGCACCATAAATTCCCGTTGTTATCCACCAATATATTAAGTATACTATTGCTTGGTAATCCGGCCGATTCTGTGTACCTTTTATACTGATAGGTATTTGTATCATATTGAAGCAATCCACCACCTTCGGTGCCAACCCACAAATTGCGTTTACTATCTTCAGTAATAGCCCTTATGGCCTGACCAATAAAATAAAAGTGGTGCTTTTTATGCTGAACATCAATTTTAATAAGGTTGATGTAATTTCCGGCCCATAAATTACCCGCATGGTCTTCAAACAGCGCGTGGATATTTACCAGGCTGTTATCAAAAAGCTCAAATTGATCTTTATTACGGTTGTACAAAAACAAAGCGCCTCCCCAGGTGCTGGCTGCCCACAGGCGGTGCTGCGAATCTTCATATAGTTTCCAAAAGTTTCTTTCCTCCTTTTTATCTACCTGATTGTAGCAACTATAATGTTTAAACCGCCTGGTTACATTATCAAACGCGTCAATACCGCCGTTAAAAGTTGCTACCCATATTTTGTTGGTATGGTCATTTAAAATGCTTACAACAAAATTACTGCTTATGGTTCCAGGAGCATTTTGGTGTATATAGGCTTCAAATGTATTAGTCCTGGTATTCCAGTAATTTAGCCCGCCGCCATCGGTACCAACCCACACATTATGTTGTTTATCTTCACAAAACGACAGGATGAAATTATTGATAACACTATTTTTATTAAAAGCATCATGTGCGAATAAATGAAACGATACCGGCTTGCGGTCAATAATATTTACGCCGCCCCGTAAGGTTGCTATCCAGATCCTGGATTCATCATCTTCATAAACAGCATCAACGGCACCGCTTCGTAAACTATTGGGTGTTTCGCCTGCATTGATATAAGTAAGGTTATTTGCCGATGGATTCCATACTTTGATGCCTCCCCCGTTGGTCGCTACCCAGATATCACCGTTTTTTGTTGTGGTTAAGCTAAAAATATTATTGCTGGTCAATTTGTTCAGCCCATTATCAAGCTTCGTGGTTTTAAGGGAAACGGGATCGTACATAAACAATTCGTTCCCTGAACCCGCTATTATTTTACCTTTTCCATCAATGGTCATACAGCCTGCATATGCCAGCTCAGGAGCTACAATTTTTATCTTTTCATTTACGGCGTCATATCTGCCGAGCCCAATTTTGCTTACCAGCACCCATATGGTGCCCCGGTTATCTATACGGGTAGCCAGCGTATTAAACCGTTGTTTATTAGTATCATACGAAATCTCTTTGCCAATGGTATCTGTTTTGCCAAATTTCAAGAAACCGTACGTACCGTTAGTGACAAAAACATTACCGGAGTGGTCGGCGACTATTTCATTGATATTAAACCCGATCTTAATAGGCTGATGTTGTTCATTATAACAATAAAGTGCATGAAACCGGGAATCAGCATAGTCAAAAAACATAAGGCCCTTCTCCGTGCCTACATATATTCGTCCATCGCAAGCATTAATGGATTTAATGTGATTGTTGACCAGCGAATTTTTATCCCCCCAAATATTCCGGAAAACCTTAAACGTGTAACCATCATAACGGTTAAGGCCATCATAAGTCCCCATCCACATAAACCCGTATTTATCCTTCGTTATGCAGGTGACAGAATTATTAGATAAACCATTATCAATATTAAGAACTCTGATGGGTTGTTGTGTTGCAGCCCCGACTTTGAAAGGTAATAGTATACTAAAATACAAGTACGCTTTGAAAAGGAAAACATACTTTATTTTTTTACGCATTTTTATTAAAACACACGGTTGGTTCGTAAAACTACAAATAATTTAAAAAAACGAGCATCGGGATTAATTAATAAATAATTCCAAAATATTCGTTCTGGAAGACCTGTAAAGCGATTATGTCCCCTGAAAAATATGGTTTTATCCCCCTGTAGGTCGATTAAAAAACACCTAAATTCGTATTTAGCCAATATTAAAAACCATAAACAGCATGCCAAATTTCTATTGATATGAAAAAGTCTTTTCCATTTTTATACTTTTTGTTGATTTTTTCAATCTCCCTTTTCGCTCAGCAAAAAACTACTATCCCGAGAAAAAATATTCCGCTTGATTCCATCCAGCTTAGCGATCCATTTATCCTGGCAGATTCTAAAACTGCCATGTACTACATGACGGGTACAGGCGGCATGCTCTGGAAAAGCAAAGATCTCAAATTGTGGGATGGTCCTTTCCAGGTTACAAAGACCGATCCCCAGTCCTGGATGGGCCCCCACCCTATGATCTGGGCTGCGGAATTGCATGAGTATAAGGGCAGGTATTATTACTTTGCTACGTTTACTAACCGTGACGTTAAGATTGATACAGTAAAAGGCAATGTCATAGAACGCCGTGCATCTCATGTCCTGGTCAGTGATCGGCCAGACGGACCTTATGTGCCAATGCATGACGCTACTTATCTGCCTGCTAACAAACCGACGCTAGACGGAACATTTTGGGTGGACAAGGACGGAAAACCTTATATGATATATTGCTATGAATGGTTACAGAACTGGAACGGCACTATCGAGAAAATTGAACTAAAACCTGATTTAAGCGGCTCTGTGGGAATTGGAAAGGTATTATTCCGCGCCAGCGATTCTCCCTGGAGCAGGGAAAAGGATGAAAACGGGAATGTCCACCCTAATAAGGTTACAGACGGACCGTACGTGTTCCGTACCCAAACTGGGCGCCTGGGTATGATTTGGACAAGTTGGGTGTATGACGTTTATACGCAAGGTGTGGCCTATTCTTCAAGCGGTACGCTCGATGGCCCATGGGTACATGAGAAAGAACCTATTACCCCGCCTAATTTCGGACATGGCATGCTATTCAAAACATTACAGGGCAAACTGTTGATGGCAGTACATAGTCACCAGAATATTAATGGCCGGTACCGACGGATACCCCATTTGTTTGAAGTAGATGACTCTGGCGACAGGCTAATAGTGCACGCCGAGACCATTATACGCTGACGATCACTGACCTGGCTCACCCACACCACTGGCATCCGCCGTGTTTTCCATAATATGCACTTCAACGGAAGGCATGTTGCCTATGCGCGACATCAGTTAGTCGTAAAAATCACTTTGTTCTACCAATCCTTTTTAAAGTGATCTCATAAATGGTGACTGCACTCAGAGTACAGTGCAAAGGGCTTTTATGAACGTTTTTTAAACTTTCCTGTCAAATACAAAAAGACTTAATAGAAGAACAGGGATTGGTCGATCTGATTTTGACCCTGTCAATTGATAAAGTAATGACCGGCATGGCCGCTTTGTGACGTCATCATTAAAGTTGTCACAGTATTTAAAAGATGCGTCTAAGGTGTAAACAAATTAAAAAAGCAATTATGAAAACTTCATCTTTCCACTCAAAAACAGCCATTGTAATTGGCGGAACAAGCGGCATGGGCAAAGCCACTGCAAAATTATTGTTAGAAAACGGCGCTAAAGTGATTGTTATCAGTAAAAGTCAGTCAAGTGTTGATGCAGCCGTAACAGAATTAAGCGCATTCGGCGAGGTCTCCGGAATCAGGCTTAACCTCACGTCAGATATGGACGTTACTAATTACATTTCAACACTTGATAGAGACAATCAGGCCATCGATTACCTGGTAAATGCTTCAGGTATTTTTGCTCCCAAACCATTTTTGGACAGCAAGCCTGAAGATTATGATGCTTTTCAGGATATTAACAGAGGGTTCTATTTTATTACCCAGGCGATCGCTAAAAAAATGAAAGCCAATGGCGGCGGATCAATTGTTAACGTCGGATCATATTGGGCAAAACATGCTGTCAAAGGAACTCCTACCTCAGCTTATTCAATGGCCAAAGCCGCTTTGCAGGCTTTTACACAGCATGCAGCAATGGAATTGTCTGATGATAAAATTCGTGTAAATGCCATTGCTCCTGGTGTTGTTGAAACTGGCGTTCTGGATGAATTGGCCGGTTCAGCTGAAGGTGTTAAAAATGCCTACAAGGGTTTAAACAGCATCCATCCCTTAGGCCGTAACGGCCAGCCTCAGGACGTGGCTAACGCTATCGTGTTTTTATTATCCGACGACGCGGAATGGATTACCGGAACTATTCTGGATATCGACGGTGGTCTTGCTGCTGGCCGAAGCTAATTTAATTAACTAACTTGCAGGTTATTACATGCCGCCTCACCATAAACTTTTTGATCATGTATCCATTTATCGAAAAATACGATGAAAGCCAGGACATCATCATCGTTCAGCAAGCCTGCGACGGTTCAAGGCAAGCCATGGAAAAACTTGTCAGTCTGCACCAGCGCTTTATTTATAACGTAGCGCTCAAGCTGGTAAGGGACGCTGATGACGCGGCCGACATGACGCAGGAAGTACTAATTAAAATGATAACAAAGCTCAGTTTATTCAGCGATAAAAGTAGTTTCCGTACCTGGCTGTATCGCATGGTCATGAACCATTTTATCAGCAGTAAACGCAAAAAGGCGGAGCAGGAGGTGATTTCTTTTAATAAGCTTGGTGTTTATATTGATGAGGTGCATGATAGTGAGGATATGAGCCTTGAAGAACAGGAACGGTACAGCGATCACATTACCGACGTGCGTAACAATTGTATGTCGAGCATGCTGCTTTGCCTGGACAGGCAGCAAAGAGCTGTTTTTGTGCTCGGGGGTGTTTTTAACATTAAATCTACTATCGCTTCGGCATTGCTTGATATTACTCCAGAGAATTTCAGAAAACAGTTATCGCGGGCAAAGGCAGATCTTTTCCAGTTTATGGACCATAAATGCGGGTTAATGAAACCGGATAATCCATGCAGGTGCTTTAAGAAAACGAAAGGGTTTATGAATGAAGGTAAAATAGATGCCGAAACGCAGACCTTTAAACCGGAATATCGTCAGTCTATTCTTTCAGTAACAGTTGCCAAGAACGAGGAATTAGACAGCCTTATAGAAGGCAAATACCTTCAGTTTTTTACCAGTCAGGTTTATACGGATACAAAAGCTGGCGATCAACTTATTGAATCGCTGCTTTTTGACCCGCAAATCAAGCAACTGTTTCATTTAAACTAAGCGTTACCAGTTACAATTTTAAATTTCAAAGCGATCATCACATCGCTGCCCCCGGCGTCTTGTTTCAAAGGATAAAAAGTTGTGGTCGTTGAACTTCCGGGTCAGGGTGCCGACAACACTTAATATCTAACGCGGCAAAGTTGTGAGTGCTATAAACGCACAAAACGGAAAGGTTATCCTTGATGTTAATAGCGTCAATTTCATGTCATTTCAGAAAAAACAATTGGCATATCGGGAAATCCCGATGTATATTTGTGCCATGAATCATGTAGAAATTTTTAAAGCTCTCGCTAGCCCCACCCGTTTGCAAATACTGGCCTGGTTTAAAACACCTGAATATTATTTTCCAGACCAACAAGAACCATTTATTACAGGTATTTGCGTGGGCCAGATTCAAAAGAAAACAGGTATGACCCAGTCTACCATTTCAGAAAATCTTTCTGTTATGCAACGAGCTGGATTACTTATCTCTACCCATAAGGGCCAGTGGACTTATTATAAAAGAAATGAAGCTGTTTTTCAGGAACTGAGCTTATTATGTTAAGACTTAAATATAAAAATGATGAAAAATTCAAACACCTCTCAACAACAGACTCTGTCGGAATTATCTCCGGTAGACAAGGTTCTGCATTTTTGGAATAACGTGTGGAGCTACCCTTATAATTTAGACCTCATTGATGAACTTATGGTTGAAGATTTTATGATCACCAATGCTGGTGTAGAAATCAAAGGCCGCGATAATTTTAAACAATGGGTTGCCGGATTTCTGAAAACAATAAACAATGCCAATTTAGAAAACCTGGATATCTTTGAAAGTAAGGATGGCTCGAAGGTAGTATCAAGATGGAGATTTACCGGTTTCCATAACGGCATGTTTGGGCTGGAACCTAATAATCAGCCTATAAATTTAATCGGAACTGCCATATGGGAAATACGCGATAACAAATTAGCACATAACCGGGTGGAGCGAAATTCCTGGGAAGTGTATCAGCAACTTACCAAAGACCCTTCCCAACAAAAAATTTAATCATTTAATTACCCCTATTTACAGGTTATTATTGAATCAATGTATCGGCTTATTCCGAAATAACGATTCAGTTTAATTACCTTAAATATAAAAGTCAATTTCTTTTAATAGCATTAGCGTTGAATAAGCGTTGTTTATTTAACGCTAATGCCGCGGGGTTACATATTATCATTAATGAAAATTATGCACAGCACCGGGCTTCATTTAAGACATTCTGTTGGCAAAACAAGAAATGTAACCTTAAAAAGAACGCTATTACAGGCGGTCCCCTTTTGGATCGCATCCATTATTACAGGTCTGGTTGCAGTTCTTTACGGTAAGTTTTTTCAGATAGCGGAGGATTTTACATCTTCCATTTTTGACCGGTATGCATGGGCGTTGTTCATTTTGTCGCCCGTTTGTTTTGTTGTGGCCTGGTGGCTCGTTCACCGTTTTGCACCTTATTCCAAAGGAGGCGGAGATCCCCAGGTTATGGCGGCCATACAATTATCGGCTACCCGCAAAAACAACCCGGTTGTTGACAAACTATTAAGCCTCCGTGTGGCATTCATAAAAGTAATTTCAAGTTTATTCATGGAACTTGGCGGCGGGGCTATCGGCAGAGAAGGCCCTACTATTCAAATAGCCGCTTCCATATTTAAAATAATATACGGGGTACTACCAAAATGGTGGCCAAAAATCACCAAATCAAGTATGCTTATCGCGGGTGCGGCAGCTGGCGTGGCCGCAACATTTAATACGCCTTTAGGAGGTATTATTTTTGCGATGGAGGGCTTAACCAAAACACACTTCAGTTATAATAAAACCGCAATTGTTTCGTCTGTTATTATTGCTGGCCTTACAGCACAAGCGATGCTGGGCCCCTATTTATACTTAGGCTCACCAAAGTTGAATGGCCTTTCTTCATACATATTTTGTGGTGTAGCAGTAGTTGCCCTGATTTCAGGATTGCTTGGAAGCTATGTATCAAAATTGATCCTGTTCATTTTCGCGTGGAAAACAAAATTTAAATTCTCCTGGCATCATGTATTATATGTTGTAGCATGTTCACTTATCATGATTACCCTGGCTTACTTCGTTAACCGCGAAATTTTGGGTTCTGGTAAAGATGTTATGCAAAATACCCTGTTTACTTCTGCTAAATATGTACACTGGTATAGTCCTATATTAAGAATTACCGGCCCATTATTATCGTTCACAACAGGCGCGGCAGGCGGCATATTCACACCGGCATTGGGTGCGGGAGCAAGTATAGGTTCTTTAGTGGCCAGTTGGTTCAATTTTTCAGCTATCGATACTAATATGCTTATTTTATCGGGAATGGTTGGATTCTTAACCGGGGTAACGCGGTCGCCATTTACATCGATAATCATCGTATTGGAAATGACAGATCACCATGCCGTAATATTTCATTTGCTATTAGCAGGTATGATTTCCAGCCTCGTATCCATTTTAGTAGACAAACATTCGCTTTATAGCTATCTCAAACTTCAATTTATACGGGACCTGAATACTACCGAAGAAACTGAAATGGTTGAACACGTTGAACAGATCAAAACATAATTTATCCCTTAATCTGCTAATACATTTTTTCTAAATTAAAATCATATGAGAGAACAAAGGTTTAATCTCGCACACCGGCTCATTCACTGGGCTATCGCTTTTACCACGTTATTTCTTTTACTGACTATTCTGTTACGAATGGGTTGGATGAACAAAGATCATGTAGGAAACATCATTCAGCAAAACCTGAATAAGTCAAATGTTCACATCAACACAAAAGATGCAGCAGTTATAGGGAAGGCAGTACGCAAACCCATGTGGAACTGGCATATACTGGCTGGTTATACCTTGATTGGTCTCTACATCATCAGGATGGTACTGATTGCCGTACAGGGAATTGCCTACAAAAGTCCATTTTCAAAAAAGACCAAAAAAAAGGAAAAGTTTCAGGCCTGGGTTTATATTATTTTTTATGCTTTACTGGTGGTATCCCTTTTAACGGGCTTTATGATACAAAACGGGCCAAAAAGTTTACAGCATAATATGGAACTTATTCATGTGCAATCACTTTACTATGTGGTTACCTTTATTGTATTGCATATTGGAGGTGTCATGCTCGCTGAGTTTGGGCCTGAAAAAGGGATAATTTCAAAAATAATAAGCGGCGACAAAGCCTGAATATCAACAATTTGGCTACCTCTGGAACCGGCTCCGGGATGCTTTAATAGCAGGCATATGCTCATTAGCCCAATCGTACAATGCCATGAGATGAGGAACGAGCGTTTCACCAACCGGTGTTAAAGAGTATTCCACTTTAGGAGGAATCTCCGGGTACATCTTCCGGGTCACTAATCCATCTGATTCCAGCGTCTTCAAAGTTACTGTCAACATTTTTTGAGAGATCGTTTCGATCATTTGGTGAAGTTCGTTGAAACGTAAGGTGCCATGATCCGCCAGCATGATCACCGTGCACATAGACCATTTATCTCCCAGACGTGACAAAACATCCGTGATCGGTGCTTTCTCCCGGCCCTCCTCACATTTTCTTAAATTTTTTTTGTTCATATCTATTTGATTTACAACAACAGTTACCCCGAAGTAAGTATCTGATTTACAGGTACGTTATTGTTTTTACTAAACATACCTTTTACCTTTGACTCACTTTAAGTAAGTTAATATACAAAGTTAATTAAAAGAAAATGAAAACAATATTAGTTACCGGCGCGACCGGTCCTCTGGGTGCAGCAGTAATCACTACGCTATTAAATAACAAAAATGCATTTGCTGTCAAAGCACTTGTCAGAGACGAGACAAAAGCCAATGCCTTTAAAGACAAGGACGTCAGCACCGCCATTGGCGACTACAATGACTACCCCTCGCTTGTTGAAGCTACGAAAGGTGTTGATACGATAGTGTTAATATCCGGTAACGATCTTGAACACAGGGCAAACCAGCATCTGAATGTGATTAGGGCAGCTAAGGAAAACGGTGTAGAAAAGATCATTTACTATAGTTTGCAGCGTAAAGACGATAGTGAGGACGGTGGCTTATTGGGAAACAAGACAGTTGCCCACATGATAACCGAAAAAGCACTCATAACATCAGGTATTACTTATGTTATTTTACAGGTATCGCTTTATACGGACATGATCCCACTTTACGCGGGACAACAAATAGTAGAAACGAAAACCATCTACCTGCCGGCAGAAAATGGTACAGCGGCATATGCCCTTCGCGCGGAACTGGGTGAGGCCGGTGCAATTATTGCCATAGATGAGAACGGACAATATGATAACAGATTTATTGTGTTGGCCGGCCCGGAGGCCATAACCTGGGCAACTATTGCCGATATGATCAGCGCCGTGACAGGTGATAAATTTAAGTATATCTCGCCTGAAGTTGCTGAATTTCTGGAAACCATGAAAAATAACGGAACACCAGAATGGCTGGGTCCTGCACTTAAAGAGATGCAGCAAGCGGTGGCACAAGGAGAATTCGCTAATGTAACCGATGATCTGGAAAAAATACTGGGACGTAAGCCCGAAACGGTCTTTAATTATCTGAAATCTTTCTACAGCAAATCCTAATTAATTAACGCTAATGAAAACTACAAAAATCACCTATTGGGTGTTAACGGGCATTACAGCATTGGGCAGCTTATTTTCGTCCTATTCGTACCTAACATCGCCGCAAATGGTTGCAACCTTCGGGCACCTTGGTTTTCCCTCCTATTTCCGGATCGAACTGGCAGTGGCCAAATTTCTGGGCATCATCATATTGCTGGTTCCTTTGACCGGTACGTTAGCAAGGTTAAAGGAATGGGTTTATGCGGCATTCACCATTGTCTTTGTATCCGCGTTTATAGCACATTCCTCCGTGGGTGCCCCCATCGTCATGCGTGTTTTCCCAATCATTTTTTTAGCGTTTTTAGTAGGATCGTACATTTCTTACCATAAAATTAAGGACAGGAATTTGCAATCTTAATTGGCTCAAATAGGAGTTAATAAGAAAAGTGATTTACAAAAGGATAAATAGTACGATGAATTGCGTATATTAATTTTTCCCGATAACTTCCCTTCGGTGTTGAATTCCCCAATCTGTCAGATTGTTAATTATGGTCTGTAACGTTTTGCCATGTTTGGTGAGTTCATACTGAACAGTTACAGGGTGCGTGTCTAAAACTGTTCGTTCAACCAACTTGTTTATTTCCAGTTCCTTTAATTCCTTGCTCAACATTTTGTTCGAAATACCCACCACATCGTTCAAAATGTCTGAAAATCTTCTTTTGTTGTAATGGCAGATAGATGAGATGATATAGATCTTCCATTTCCCGCTCAGCACATCCATAGCATCGTGAACAGCCATCATTTCTTTTTTACGATCCTGTTGAAATTCTTTTATACACTCCATAAGTTACTTTGTTACTTCAAGGTTACTGTTACTTTTAGATACAAAGTTACTAAAATATATCTATCTGGTATAACTTTGCAGCTCAAGAATTTAATAGATAGAGAAAATGAATAAACTAAAGAACAAAGTAGCCGTAGTTACAGGCGGCAATAGCGGTATTGGATTCGGTATTGCAGAAGCATTCAGAAATGAAGGTGCGGTTGGCACCATTACCGGAAGAAACGAGTCGACATTACACAGTGCTGCAGACGCGTTAGGCGCAGATTTTATCGGAATTAAAGGTGATGTCACGAATATCGATGATCTGGAAAATATATTCAAGAAAACCACTGATAAATTTGGGAAGATTGATGTATTGGTAGTTAATGCAGGTGGTATTGTGGACGGTGTGCCAATGGCTGCGATAAACGATGTTACGGAAGAAAATTATGACCGTTACATGGACCTGAACTTGAAAAGCGCCTATTTCACTGTACAAAAATCCCTTCCATATTTAAATGACGGTGCTTCCATCATTCTTATTGGATCGACTGCTGCGCATCGTGCCGCACCGGGAATGACTATCTACGGAGCAGCAAAGGCGGCTATCATATCATTGGCAAAAGGTTTGTCGCTGGATCTGTTGTCAAGAAAAATACGGGTTAATACACTTTCGCCAGGTTCTATTGATACGCCTGTTTTTGGAAAAATTGTACCGCAAGAACAAGTGGAACAGGTAAAACAAATTTGGATAGATATTACACCTGTAGGCAGACAAGGACTTCCGTCTGATATTGGAAACGCCGCTGTATTTTTAGCATCAGATGACTCGGCTTTTATTGTTGGTACCGAAATTATATCAGATGGCGGCATGACAAATATCAGCCTGATGAAATAATTTATCTTAAATAAACAATACTGAAAATGATACAGAATAATTATAATGGAGCGTTGCAGAAACCAATAGGTTCTGGATTTAACGCAACATCAACTACAAATGATGTTATTAAAGGAGTTGACCTTAAAGGAAAAATCGCTATCGTTACTGGCGGTAACACAGGCATTGGTTTGGAAACGGTAAAAACCCTATCAAAAGCCGGGGCAACAGTTATTGTACCTGCAAGAGATGTTGAAAAAGCAAAGGAAAACCTGAAAGGAATTACCAATGTTGAAATAGAAGAATTGGATCTGATAGATCCTCATTCTATTGACACTTTTGTCGAAAAGTTTTTGGCTTCGGGCAGACCATTACACTTGCTCATTAACAACGCAGGAATTATGTTCGTGCCGTTACGCCGTGATGCAAAAGGAAATGAATCGCAACTCGCCACCAATTACCTGGCAGTGTTTCAACTCACTGCCAGGTTGTGGGACGCGCTAAAAAAAGCGAAAGGCGCAAGAGTGATCAATGTTTCTTCTTTGGGGCACCATTTTGCACCTTTCAACTTCGATGACCCGAATTTTGAACATCGTGACTATGAAACATTGCAAGCCTATGGACAATCAAAAACCGCTGTCAATCTCCTTTCGCTTGAATTGGACAACCGTGCTAAATCATTTGGCGTAAGCGCATATTCAATACACCCCGGCAATATTTGGGGAACAGAATTAGCCAGAGAGGCTCCAATTGAAATATTACAGCAATTTGGCTTCTTAGATGACAAAGGAAATCCTGTACCGGAAGTTATTGATTCGCTTAAAACCATTCCGCAAGGTGCGGCCACAACCATATGGGCTGCTACGAACCCGCTATTAAACAAAATAGGCGGTGTGTACCTCGAAGATGTTGATATAGCCGAATTAGCTATCGATTCATCAATACCCAGTGGCGTAAAACCGTATTCTTTAGACAAAGCCAGTGCCAAACAATTGTGGAAACTGACCGAAGAGTTAACAGGCGTTACATTTAACGTTGATTAATTTTCCCTTTGTATCACGCAGGCATATGTTATTTCAATTCAAACACATAACACCCTACATTTAACGTCCTGCAACGAAGGCAAGTTGATCGCAGAGGAATTTATATGCGGATACCATATGCCTGTGTGGTTCATTTGGTTCGGGCCCAGCCAATGGCTATCATAGCTTTAATGAACTCAAGCAGACAGCAGATATTTCTAAAAAACCTCAATAACCATCCCTTTTAATGATTATGGACTTTGCTGTTTTTTCAAAGATCCAATTATGGCTGGACAATTCTCAAATTATTCTAAAGTCATTAAGGAAGAGGCGGCTTCAATTAAAAGAATGACGGAATTCCAGCGGCGAGAGGCTGGTCTTGATCTTGAACAGTTTACTGAAGGATTGCAGGTGTTCAAAACCCAACTCGTAGGCGATCTGGCTAACGGAAAGATTGGTTGTTGAGAGTTTCTCTTTAGCCAGTTCGATCAGTTTATTGTGAAGATGCTGCTGGGTATTCTGGCCGGTCAGGGATTTGAGCAAACCGCTCAGGTAGCCCGGTGAGATATTTAAGTTTTCAGCGATATAAGTAACGCTGGGGAGTCCTTTTTGAGAAAGTGCGCCGCTATTGAGGTAATTGGTGAGTAAATCTTCCAGTTTGATTAGGATTTCATGACTGGCGATCTTGCGGGTTATGAACTGGCGCTGGTAGAACCTTTCCGAATAGGTCAGCAATAATTCCAGATGGGCAATGATCACGCTTTGGCTGAACCGGTCAATATTGGCATGGTACTCTTGCTCGATATTTTGTGCGATAGTTGTGAGCATAGTTTCTTCCTTGTCCGATAAATAAAGCGCCTCGTAAACCGAGTAATTGAAGAATTCGTATTGTTTGATGGTTTTAGCCAGCGGGGTGTTCCATAAAAAATCCGGGTGGATCAGGATCATCCAGCCTTCGGGACGGTGCATCACGCTGCCTTTTTCAATTTCGACCCCAAATACCTGGCCGGGTGACATGAAGAACAATACACCTTCGTCGAAATCGCTTGCCTGCTGGCCGTATTTGAATTTAGCGTTCTTCACCCTTTTCATCGAGATCGAATAAAAATCATAGATCAAACTGAACGTGCCTTTGGCCAGGGGCCTGTCCAGGTGGTCCATATGCACCAGGCCGATCAGCGGGTGCGCCGGATTAGGCAGGCCCGCAGCCCGGTGATATTCAGTGATCGTATGAAAATGGTAAAGCTGATTATTATTCATAACTATAATAAAGTTCGTTATTTTTTATGATAAGCTGCAGCAAACTCTTTAGCGAAATCAGCGAGTTTGGCTTTACCCATTTTTGGTTTGCTCCGGTGAAAATTCTCCAGGCTTTTGCCGCTGTGCATGGCTGCCTGCATTTCGACTAACGTCTCCGCCAGCTTTTCGGGAACTTTGGCCATCTTTAATCCCTGCAGCATTTCTTTGTCCGATAGTAGCACCCATTTTAACCAGGGCTTGCCTACGGCAGTACCGATGATCTTTGCCGCTTCGTTACAAGTCATTTCCTCGCTGCCTACATAACGGATGGTTTTTTCTTTGGGTAATAATCGCAGTTCCTCAGCAACGGCATCCGCGATATCCTTTGGCGATACAAAAACGATCCGGTCTTTTCCGCCATAGTTCCCCATTAGTAAGCCGGTCTTGCCGGTCAGCAAGGCCCGAAGACCGAAATAACGCAGCGTCAGGAATTTGCCGATGAAGTCTTTGCCTTTGATCAGGTCGATAGACTGGTAGAAGTTGGTATAAAAGGCCGCGGGCCGCATGATCGTAATGGAGGCGTCCAGTTTATCTAATATGTGTTCTACGTTTTCGGCTTTAACCAGGTCTGCCGCCCAACCGCTCAGGAGTACGATCCGTTTGGTGCTGGCTTCTTTGAGGGCTTGTGCATAGTTTTGCGCCATCCGGTGCAGGTAATCACCCAGATCAGGCTCGCTAAAACTCAGGGGGATCATGGCATAAACCGCGTCTGCGTCTTTAAAAGTATTGATCAAAAACCTAACATCAGAGATCGAGCCAATTGCTGGTGTAGCACCTAAGTTTTCGATAGCTGCCTGTTTTTTGGGATCGCTGCTGACAACAGTCACCGCATGTCCCTGGGCGATCAATATTTCTGTAAGCGGCTGACTGATGTTCCCTAAAGAACCGGTTACAATAATTTTCATCGCTTTTTATTTGGTATAAACGCCGTTATCAATATCGGCAAGTAATGTGGAGTGCGTTGAATGCCAGTTCAAATGTTCCTGTGTCCACTTGCTCGATGCCGGGCAGTCTATCGCGGCCATGTGTGCAAACCAGCCAAAATGTTCAGCGGCTGCTTCAGGTGATATGGAAACTACCGGGATATCCAACTGTTTGCCAATGGCTTCGGCTATCGTTTTAACCGTGATGGCTTCTTCGGCAGAAGCATGATAACGAGCGTCCGGTGCAGCGTTCTCTAATGCCAATCTGTACAAATGGGCTGCATCCAGACGATGTACCGCGTTCCAGCGATTCTGTCCCTCGCCAATATAAGCCGATACGCCTTTTTCTTTAGCGAGATTGACCAGAATGGGTATGAAGCCATGTTTGTCGTCATCGCCATGCACCGATGGCGACAAACGGATGGCTGCCGCACGCACTCCCAGCGCTGCTACAGCATCTGCAGTTTGTTCGGAAACCCGCGGCCAGGCCGGGTTGAACGGCGGGATGATATCTTCGGTGGCCAACTTTCCCGGGCATACCAGCGCCGTACCGGAGGTAACAATAAACGGGCGGTTAGAGCCGGCCAGCACTTCGCCGATGGTTTCAATGGCTATTTTATCTACCTGGCAAACTTCCTGGAACCGGGTAAAGTCATGGATGAACCCGGCATGGATCACGCCATCTGCAGACGCAGCACCGCTGCGCAGGCTGTCGAGAACCTCCAGGTCACCCCGGTGTACTTCTGCACCGGCATCAATCAGCTTTTGGGCTGATGCATCCGAACGGGCCAGTCCCAATACCTGGTGGCCGGCGCTTATTAATTCCTGCACAATGGCAGTACCGATGAAGCCTGTGGCTCCTGTAACAAATACACGCATAATTAATTTTTCTTTTGTTGATACAAAGATGGACTGCTTTGGCTGGCAGGATTTATCCAAATCTGTGTTTGGTTTAGCCAAAACCGTAAAAAGCATACAAACATCCTGAATTCGTGTTATCTGCCGGCCGCGTTTTGAACTGACCTTTGGGTCATCATATAAAACACAAAAAAATGAAAAAGACAATTTTAATCACAGGGGCCAGCAGCGGTATAGGTGCAGCAACTGCCCACCTATTTTTAAGCAAAGGCTGGAATGTAATTGCAACCATGCGCAGTCCTGAAAAGGAAACCGCCTTAGTTAACTCGGATGAGGCGCTGGTTACCAGACTCGATGTGCAGGATTTGGTTTCTATTGAAAATGCGGTAAATCAAGGTATCGAAAAATTTGGCCGGATCGATGTGTTGCTGAACAATGCCGGTTATGGCGCTTATGGGATTTTAGAATCTTTTTCGAGGGAGCAGATCATCCGACAGTTCAACACCAATGTCATCGGATTATTGGATGTGACCAAGGCCGTATTGCCGCATTTCCGTGCGAACAAGAACGGGATCATCATTAACATTTCCTCTATCGGCGGTAAAATGACTTTCCCTTTGGGGACTTTGTACCATGGGACGAAATTCGCGGTGGAAGGTATATCAGAATCGTTGAGTTACGAGGTGGAACAGTTTGGTGGCAAAGTAAAGATCGTTGAACCAGGTGCTATCGCGACCGATTTTTCAGGTCGATCGCTGGATTTTAGCAATGATGAAAGTATGGCCGAATATCAACCCATCGCCCAAAAGATACTGGCGGGGATGCCGGAGTTTTTTAAGAATGCTTCTCCGGCCAGTGTGGTTGCGGATGTGATATTTGAGGCGGCCACCGATGGTAAAAACCAGTTACGCTATACTGCAGGCGAAGATGCTAAAGCGATTATCGCACAGCGGGGGGAAGTCGATGATGCCACGTTTATCGCAGGGATGAAAACACAATTCGGGATTTAAGCTATATTTACAGTAATGAGCTTGTTCCTCCATTTACAAAGCATTTCAGACCTGTTCCGGTTCTTCCGGCTGGAACAGGCTGTCCGGCACCCGCTGGTGGCAGTGATCGATTTTAGCAAGGTCAGCGAAGATATTACAGACAAGACATTGCTTTCCTGCGATTTCTATTCACTGATCTGTAAAAGCTATAACCGGAACAACGTCAAATATGGCCATAAGATCGTCGACTTTCAGGATGACAGCCTGATCTGTATGGCGCCGAACCAGGTACTGGAACTGGAAAACGATTTTGAGCCCGATGCGGTCATAACCGGCTGGGGTGTATTTTTTCACCCGGACCTGATCAGGGCAACCTCATTATTTGAAAAAATGAAGGATTACAGTTTTTTCGCTTACGAAGTTGGGGAAGCGCTGCATCTGTCGGATAAAGAGAATCAGATCCTAAAGGACTGCGTGTCGAAGATCGAAGCGGAATTAAAGGAAAATATTGACGACCACAGCCAAAACATTCTCGTTTCGCAAATTGAACTGTTGCTAAATTACTGCACCCGTTTCTACAGCCGGCAGTTCATTACCCGTAAGAACTCGAACAATGCAGTCGTCATGCAAATAGAAAGGATTTTGAGTTCCTATTTTCAGGATAGTTCTGAAAAACGCCTGCCGACCGTCAAAGATTTGGCAGAACAGGTGTTTTTATCACCAGGCTACCTGAGCGACCTGCTCAAAAAAGAAACCGGCAAGAACACCCAGGACCATATCCATTTTTATTTGATCGAGGAAGCTAAGAACTTGCTACTCAGCACCGATAAGTCCGTCGGCGAGATCGCCTATGCTTTAGGATTTGAATATCCGCAATATTTTAATAAGCTCTTCAAACAAAAGACCGGAAAAACCCCTATCGAGTTTCGCAGCCTGAACTGAAAGTAAGCATTTTGCTAAATTGATTTTGTTTCAAGAACGCTATTCTAATGCGCATATTAAATATAAATTAGCTGTAATAAACTGCTCTAATTATGAAAGTGTTGCTGTCTGTGTTCTTTTTTGTAATAGTATCCTGTAATGCAAAATGTAAAGAATATACTGACAGTCTTTTACAGGTTTTAAAATCCGAAATCCTTAAAAAAAAATTCTACGATGCTGAAAAAGACCGCCATATCAAAAAATTAAAAGAATCCTTAGGCACGGTTCCCAAAACCGATTTTTACACGCAATATGCAATTTGTGATAAATTGTACCAGGAATATAAAGATTTTGTATTTGATTCGGCACATGTATACACCAAAAAACTTCTCGAATTAAGCGGTCAGATGCATGATATTCCTAAGCTTTACGAAAGCAAAATAAAGCTGGGGGCTATTCAATCGTCCTGGGGTATGTTTAAGGAAACTTTCGAATGTCTTAATCAAATTAACGTAAGGCAGGCGCCCGACAGTGTCAAATTAAAATACTATGAATTAAAATCCAAGGCATATACCAGGCAGGCTTTATACAATACAGATGAATTTTATTCTCCTTCCAACCGCGCAGAGTCTATAAGAGCGTTAAACGCAGCAATACAATTAAGTAAGCCGGGATCTTACGAAAAATACAGACATTTAGCGGAACTCTGCACTATATACGGGCAAAACGACAAAGCTGCGGCTTACTGTATCAAATTACTAAACAGCAATTTGCCAACATATCATGAACGAGCCATGATAGCGCACGATTTAAGTAACTTGAGTACGGGTTCCAAAAAAATACGACTAATAACGCTTGCCGCCATTTATGATATCCGTTCATCAACCAAAGAGACCCTGGCTATTTTTACACTTGGGAAAATATTAATGGATGAGGGCAGAATAGAAGATGCCGAATTGCTTTTGCAGGAAGCACTGGATCAGGCCAGTATTTATGGCAATAAGTTGCATAAAATAGAAATTGTAGCTATTTTAACTACACTGTCTGCCCAAAAACTTATTAACTCTGAAAATAAAAAAAATCAAATATTAACGTATCTGATAACCATTTTGAGTATAGCTATAGCTGGTGTAGCAATTATATCTGTAGTTGTATATATCAGGCTAAAAAGAGTAAAGCGACGTGAGGCTATTGTCAGGGAAAAGAATCTGCATTTAGACGGATTAAATAAAAAACTTTCAGAAGATACCCAGATCAAAGAAGAATACATTGGTTATTTTTTTGACGTTATTTCTGGCTATATCCTCAAACTTGAAAAAATTAAAAGAAATACCGAACGCAAGATCAAAATAAAGAACTATGAGGAGTTATTGCATTTAGCCAATGAAATTGATATTAAACAGGAACGCCATGCTTTATTTCATACGTTTGACAATATATTCCTTAAGCTGTTCCCTAATTTTATTGCCGCGTTTAATGCCTTGCTAAAGCCTGAAGATCAGATATGGCCAAAGGACAACGAAGTTTTAAATACCAATCTGCGCATATTTGCTCTGATGAGATTAGGTATTAAAGATAATCGAACAATAGCCAATATATTACAGAGTGCTGTAAGTACTATTTATACCTACAAAATTCGCATTAAGTCAAAAGCACTTGTTCAGGGCGATGAGTTTGAAAACAGGATAATGGAGATCAATTTCGTTGATAGCAGTGACATCCATCCTTAATCAGATTTACTCGTGCTTTTTGATATTTAAGGTTATCCCCCGGGTTAATCTACGGGTTAATTTTAATGCTTTTAGCTTGAATACTTTAAGTTAAAGTTAGATTTTTTGCCAACCAATGTGTTTTAATTTATTGATAATGAATTTATTACAATAAAACGCAAGTGGATTTTTTGTAAGCATCCACCAAAGTGGCATTTATTTTAATTTTCTATGTACAACTTTGTACATATCCAATCATTTACGGTTAATCTAAGTTTAACCGCACTACCGATGATRGGAAACCCTTATAAACCAAATAATAGTATATTTTTTTCGGAGATGTAATGGCGTGTGTAAAATGTGGTAAGCAGGCTGCAGGCTGCTGATAAATTTTGCCGGTCGAAAACGAGACTTTGATGTTGACCATAAAAATGCAGTTATAAAGCTATGCTCCAAAATTGCATGGCGCCAGGTTCCCGTCCAAAGGAGTTATCGGTACCATAGCTATTATCCCGAAACAGCATAAACCAATGATTAAATTGATAGGAATACCTCTTGCGATGTTCCTAAAACGATTTTATTAGCCAATTTTTTAACCTAAAAAAAGCATGCCAATGAAGAAAAACTAAAGGCAGTCATCACTGAAATTTCAATCATTATCTTTTAGTATCTAATCAAAAACCAATTATGAAAAAAAAATTACGAACAGCAATTTCGATTTTCAAAAAGCCTCCGTTTTACATAGTCATTATGTTATTTCTGTCAAACACCAGTATTGCCGGTGGTTTTAAGAACGTTGCACCAGGTAAAATATCGCGTACTGCAAAAATAAATGGGCACCCCATTGCCATAACTGTAAAAGGAACCGTTACCGACGGCGCGACCGGTGAAAAACTGACCGGTGTTTCTGTTGGTGTAAAGGGAAAACAAGCCGGAACATTGACAGATGTAAATGGAAATTTCTCCGTTAATGTTGACGGAACAGAAACCTTGGTATTTTCCTATATCGGATATGAGTCTGTAGAGGTTCCTATTAGTGGAAAAACAACAATCAATGTTAAGCTTACCTCAACCAACAAAAGCTTAAATGAAGTAGTAGTTATAGGTTACGGAACGGCAAAAAAGGTTTCACTAACCGGCGCTGTCGACCGGGTATCGGGCACGCAGGCGGTGGAAGGCCGCCCTGTTACCGGTGCAATACAGGCATTACAAGGAGAATCTCCCAACCTTATTATCCAACAAAAAGGCTGGAGCCCGTCGGGTGGCGGATCTTACAACATCAATATAAGGGGCACAGGAACTACTGGTAATAATGATCCCCTGATTGTTATTGACGGAATTATTGGCGGTGATATTAACACGTTGAACCCTAATGACATTGATAATATTTCCGTTTTAAAAGATGCCGGTTCTGCCGCCATATATGGCTCCCGATCTGCTAATGGTGTAATATTAGTTACTACCAAAAAAGGAAAGCTTGGGACTAAACCCAGCATTACTTACAACGGCATATACGGTACACAAGTTCCTCACTTTACCTTTCACCCTGTAAGTGCTTATGACAATGCGCTTGATAAAAACATGTCGCTGGCCAATTCAGGCAGACCACCTCAATACTCAGATCAGCAACTGGCAGATATTAAAGCGAAGGGTGACGGCGATTGGCGGTTGGAAACAATTATGCACAATGCGCCCCAAACCAATCAAAACTTAACCATAAGTGGCGGATCGCCAACCAGCACCTATTTGATGTCTTTTGGCTATTTTGATCAGCGGAATTATTTAGAGAAAAGTTTGATCAATGGTACTTATGGATTAAGAAGGTTTAACTTTCGTTTAAATCAAACAGCTACGCTTGGTAATTTCAGTACCGGATGGAATTTAACCTACGCGAAGATCCAATATAACGAACCATTCAACGATGTAGTTGGCGACGCGCTTCGTGCTCCACTAACCGATAGTTTTCAGGATGCTCAGGGGCGTTACATTACCGGGTTTGTAACATCTAACCCATCAGATCTTTTACGTAACGGCGGTTTTCAATATACAAACAATGATGAGATAAACGGTAGCTTTAACGCTGCTTACGCTATTACGCCTGCTTTTAAAATCAGAGCAGTATTCGGCGGTACAGTGAAGGCAAATACACAGTTACAAAGGCAAGTCGACTTAAAATATTACCCTACAGGAGAGTCTAACTCAAGCAGGCAAACGGCCAACTATAACACCAAATCGCTTGCTACAAATACCAACTTAATTGCCGAATACACTAAAAACTTTGGTAAACATTCCTTAAATGTTTTGGTGGGTGTAGCAAATGAGTCATATACATCAGAAGGAAATGGTGTGCGTAAATCATTAACTGACTCCCTGTTGGGTGTTCCAACTACCGGCACAATAATAGATCCGGGTTCAAACCCAGGCACCGGCGGTTCATACAATTCCCTTACAAATACCACTGAAACCAGTCTTAACTCCTATTTTGGTCGCGTATCCTACTCTTTTGCCAATAAATACTTTTTAGACGGTACATTCAGAGGCGATGCCTCTTCAAACTTTCCTAAGAATAAGCGCTGGGGATATTTCCCTTCAGTAGGCGGCTCCTGGCGTTTAAGCGAAGAAGAGTTCATGAGCAATTATAAAGAGAAAGTAGGTGATTTGAGGGTGAGAGCAAATTATGGGGTATTAGGAAATCAAAACGTTAGCGCTTATCAATTTACATCTTCATTTAATACTAATGCCAATGTATACGCCTTTAATAATACTTCAACAGCAGGTGCTACACGTAACCTCGCCAATACAGATCTTACCTGGGAAAAGGCAGCAACGCTTGATGTGGGCGCGGATGCTACATTCTTTAATGGCCAGTTAACGGTAGGTGCGGATTATTTTAACAAAATAACAAGGGATATCCTTGCTCCACGGCAGGACGTTCCAACGCTCTTTGGGTCAGGCTTCCCTTCATATAATGTTTCTAAAGTTCAAAACAGAGGGTGGGAATTAAAAATAACCTATGCAACCAGAGGAACATTCGCGCAGAACTTCTCATTCAGTATTTCAGATGCCAAGAGCAAATTACTGGCATTCAGTTATGGTCAAACAGAAAATGTATTCCAGAGAGAAGAGTTTGAGTTTGTTCGCAGGGTAGGTTTCCCTATAACGGTTTATCAGGGCTATAAAACCAATGGTTTGTATCAGTCACAGGCAGAGGTGGACAGCTACCCCAGGTTCGCGAATTATACCACAGGCCTGGCTCCGGGCGACTGGAAGTTTGTTGACAAAAACAATGATGGCAAAATTGACGCACAGGATAAATTCATTTTAGGCGACCCTTTTCCGAGATACACATTTGGCTTTAATTACAATGCATCGTTTAAAGGTTTCGATTTAACCATATTTATACAGGGCGTATTAAAAAGAAGCGCCCTGATAAGAGGCGAATTAATTGAACCTTACCACTTTAGCAATTATGGAGGCACGGTGTATGATAGTTCGAGCGATTTCTGGACACCGCAAAATACCGATGCTAAATATCCCCGCTTAGCCGAAAACGGAACGGTGGCTAACAATAATGATTACCGTACCGGCTCTGATATGTATTTATTTAATGCCGCCTACGGAAGACTTAAAAATGTACAGATCGGGTATTCTTTACCGGTTGGTTTATTATCTAAAATAAGTGTAAAAAGAGCAAGGGTATATTTTACGGCTCAAAATATACTCACCATATCKCCTTTGAAATTTACCGATCCAGAAGGAACTGAGTTCGGTAATAATCTGGACAACACTGTGGGTGCAAACAGCCCGCGCGGATATCCGGTGCCTGTTTTCTATGGTATGGGTTTAGACATGACTTTTTAACAATTAAAATTAAATTATTATGCGTTTAAGATATTTTAATAAAACAAAATTCATCATAATCCTTGTGGTTGCTGTGGTAGGCTGTAAAAAGATTGACCTCAGCCCGAAGGATAGGTATACCGATGATAATTTTTGGCAGGTAAACGGCAATGCATTCAATGCGCTGGCTACTTGTTACAGTCAGCAAATTAGCGGCGGGCAGCCAGGATCGAGCAGTGCTGCGCAGGCTTATTTTTACAACGAAGCTCTTTCTGATAACGCGTTTTGTCCGCTTGATGTTAACGTTGGTACGCCAACCCAGATATCAAGCGGCAGCGACGCTAATTTTAACCCAGGCATAAACAGGGTTAAATACGAGTGGGGCAGTTATTATACCAACATCAGGTCATGCAACCTGTTTCTGGAAAACATAGATAAGAATACCACATTGGGTACCCCTCTTATTGAAAGAATGAAAGGCGAAGCCCGATACCTCCGGGCGCACGCGCTTTTCAGGTTAACAAACTTTTTTGGCGATGTTCCTTTGATTACAAAAGTTCAAACCCCGGAAGAAGCGAAAGTTGTTTCGAAAACGCCCAGGGCCGATGTGATAAAGTTTATTCTGAGCGAACTGGATGCCGCTGCCGCTGTTTTGCCAAAAAGAGAGGAACTTGCACCTGCCGATCGCGGGCGCATAACAAAAGGAGCTGCAAAAGCCATGAAGGCCAGAATGTTATTGTATAACAACCAATGGGCCGAGTGTGCAGCTGTTTGTGAAGACCTGATGAATAACCAGCCCGAGAATGGCACTTATACTTTGCAGGCTTCTTTTCCCGATATTTTCTCCGCTACCAATAAGTATAATTCGGAGGTTATAGCCGATCTGGGGTACCAGCAGCCTAACCGTACCTGGACTGATTGGTCTGACTTTGGGCCTTTCTATACCGGATCCGGGGCTACCGCGGCAACTAATAGCAACCTGGTGCCTACCCAGGACCTGGTAGAAAGTTACCTTACCCTGGATGGTAAAAGTATATTTGAACCCGGCTCCGGCTATGATGAAAATAATGCGCCTTATGCAAACCGCGACCCACGTTTAGGTTATACTATTGTTTATGATAAATACCGATGGGTAAATAACTTAGGCAATTCGCAGATAATCTATATTAAACCCGGAACCGCGCCGGATGCCACCAATAAAAAGAATGAAGCCGGTCCTACAGCTACAACTTCCGGATACTATTGGAGGAAATATTTTGATCCTACAGCTCCGGGCGGTACTTTTAATTATGGCGAAAACATAATTATACAGCGATGGGCCGAGGTTTTACTGATGGAGGCCGAAGCAAAAACAATGCTGGGGCAAATGGATGCTACTGTTTGGGATAAAACAATAAAGCCAATACGCATAAGAGCCGGTTTTGTTAATACTTTAGCATTAAATTATCCCGGTAATACCACCATGAAAATGATTGACCAGGTCAGGAACGAAAGAAGGTGCGAACTGGCTTTTGAATCGTTGCGTTATGACGATATCAAAAGGTGGAAAATTGCAGAAGTTGTGCTGAACCACCCGCCGGGCAACGAGGTGCGTGGTGCCAAATTTGCTTCAAATAATACTGCCTTCCTGAAGTTAGTGGTCAGAACATTCAACCCGGCTAAACACTATCTGTGGCCCATTCCTACAGAAAGTATCCAAACCGACCCGAACCTAACCCAAAATCCGGGATGGTAATGGGTAAATTAGGCTTATCATTTCATTATTGAAAAGATAAAGCAGTTTGTTAAAAAAATATAAGGTAAGATGTCAGCCCCGGGCATCTTACCTTAATTCAAAATAAAATGCATTGGCTGCATTTTATTTTTTCATTTTATTAAAATTTGCCATCAACTACATATATTAAACCCAACACAACTACAATCAGCTATCATGAAAAAGAATTTTGTATTAATCATTATCTTTTTGTTTGCCATAAGCCGTTCGCAAGCTCAAAAAATGCCTGTTAACTATGTAAATCCATTATTAGGTACAGCCACCTTATGGGATGCTAAAGACGCGGGATTTGTACCTACCAAAAGAGTGTGGGGCGCAGAAGTGTTTCCCGGGTCATCGGTTCCTAATGCCATGGTTCAGTTAACTCCGGTTACGCAATTTCATAGTGGTTCGGGTTATCAGTATGAGGATAAGGTTATTTATGGTTTTAGCCACACCAGTAAAGGGCACTGGAATTTATGTTATATTCCTTTACTGCCAGCTACCGGAACCATAACTGCCGATGATTATAAGTCGGAATTTAGCCACAAAAACGAATCGGCCCATCCGGGTTATTATCAGGTTTACCTGGAGCGCTATGGCATTAATGCCGAACTAACCTCAACATTACGGTGTGCCTTTCATAAATATACCTTTAAGGCCGGGGAACATAAAAAACTGATTGCAGACCTTTCCATGTCTAACGAGCGGGTTAAAAGCTGGAATATTGCTCAGGAAGGGGACAATGTTTTTACAGGCTTTCAGCAAGCCGGCGAAAAAATGTATTTCTACGCGGTTACCAATCACAAAATAAAAAGCATTGATTCGGTAAAAAGTGAGTCGAAAAGGAATGAGCCAAAAACTGTACCGGTTGTGAGTTTCGAAGATGCTGATAAGCCTCTGGAAATGAAGATAGGTTTTTCATTTGTAAGCATAAAAAATGCAAAGGAAAATTTAGAGAAGGAAATGCTGAATAAAAGCTTTGATCAGGTACGGAAAGAAGCTGCAGACACCTGGAATGATCTGCTTTCAAAAATTACGGTTACCGGTGGCACCGAACGTCAAAAAGGATTGTTTTATTCATGCCTGTACCGGTCGTTTTTGTGGCCCGCTTTGCGCAGTGACGCAAACGGCGATTTTACAGACATGAGTGGTAAGGTGGTAAATAAAGGTTTTAATTACTATACCGAGCCTTCTCTATGGGACGACTATCGAAATAAGTTAGTACTTCTGGGTCTGCTTTCGCCTCAGGTCACCAACGATGTGATCAAGTCATTAATAGATAAAGGAGAAGTAAAAGGCTTTATGCCAACTTTTTTCCATGGTGATCACGCCTCGGCCTTTATTGCCGGATCCTATTTAAGGGGATTAAGAGATTACGACATAAAAAGCGCTTATAACCTGTTGGTAAGAAATGCTACCGTTGAAGGTGGTACCAGGCCGTATATAACTGAGTTTAATACCAAAGGTTACATAGCGGAGCTTGATATAGAGCACCCTGTTACTAATACCGTTACCAAAGCGGCGGTTACCAAAACGCTGGAATACTCCTATGATGACTACGCGGTGGCCTTGCTGGCCAAAGAGCTAAAAGATACAGCTAACTACCGCATGCTCATGAGTAAGACCGGTAATTATAAAAATGTGTTTGACAGCGCTACAGGATTTATGCGGGGGCGTTTGGCCGATGGTAGCTGGGTGAAAAACTTCAAACCGGATTACCCTTATTTTGAATATATGTACCGCGAGGCCAATGCATGGCAGTCAACCTTTTTTGCTCCTCATGATCCAAACGGCTTAGTTGGTCTTTATCCAAACAAAGCAGCTTTTGAGCAAAAACTGGATTCACTTTTTACCATTCCATGGAAAGGATATGAAGCCGAAAATATATCAGGCTTTATTGGGCAGTATTGCCAGGGAAACCAACCCGATCACAGCACGCCGTTTATGTATTACTTTGTTAACAAGCAAGAAAAATCACAGGTTATACTGGATAGTATCATGAACCATTTTTATGGTATGGGCAAAGAGAAACTGGCTTATGCCGGCATGGATGATGCCGGTGAAATGTCATCATGGTATGTATTTAATGCCATGGGATTTTATCCGTTTTCGCCTGCTGATGCTAAGTATATCGTTTCTGTACCGCTATTTGACAAGGTAGATTTTAAATTTGGAGGGACCAACCGAGGCTTTACTATCATCAAAAAAAACTCTGGTAAAAAGATCAGCGATATCAGTTATGATGGCCAAAAAGTGAATGGTTATTTTATTGATGACGCAGAACTGAAAAAAGGTAAAACATTGGTAATAACAACCGGCAAATAATTAAACAATCCCGGCTCCTTTACTCAGGCAGCCGGGACGATGATGGTGATCTGGGCGTCGGAGGATTCGTCGCCCCGATTATCGTAATAATAGCTGCTGTACAAACCGCCCAGCTCCAAAGTATACTTGACTTTAATTTCTTATATGCCTCCACCTCTAAGTACTATGGAAGTGAGTGTCAGAAAAGCATAGACCCCGGTGGTTTTCATGAAACTGATGCTGACAGGTTATTTTTTTGATCCGCTTATCTTACTTTACTTAGCGATTTATATATGCTAATTAACACTTCTTTGCGGGTAGTTACCCCCGGTTTAAATCTTGTTTTTAAACCAGATAACTTATTCCATATTACAACCTGCTGATTATCGGCAGGAGCTTCCAAATTAGCCTCCCAATCCGGCAGGTAGCCTTTCAAACCCATTAATTGAACCATCTTAAAATCCAGGCTTGAGGGATTAATATCTTTGTAATATATTAAAGTGGCATGTTGATCAATTAATGTACCCTGTAATTGGCTATTGTTTATGTCTCTTATACGGGTATTGTTATCAATCGCCAGTGATGCAGCTATCCCGGCCGCTTGCCCAAGGGCCATCCAACAAGGCTCCATACGAATAGTAGAAAAGCCTATATGGCTGCCTGATACCGGTACCGGTAAAATCAAATTATCTACCTGTTTTGGAACCATTACTCCCAATGGTACGGTATAAATAGCCGTTGGATAACTGATAAAGCCGTCAAGGTGTATTTTACCCGGCTCACGCTTTCTTACAGCATGCGAATCAAGCGCGTAGTGGCTTGCAGTGACGCTTGATGGATGCACTGGCGGGCGCTTACCTGGCGATACAGGCGTTGCATCATGTGCGGTGAAAAAATACATAGCCTCAAAACGACGGCCCTCCCTGATGTATACCTGGCGGGGAAAGTGCTCATTGTCGTTATACTCATCTTTAGCCAAACCCCACTCTCTCGTTGCTTTACGAAAACTTTCAGGAAGCTCTTTTTCATTTTGCGCGAAGTAGATGAGACCGAGCGTATATTCTTTTAATCGTTGTGCAAAAGCGTCGCGCCAGGCCCAGCCAGATGTAGGCCAGGGCCAGTTCTCCTCGGGAAGATCAGTAGAAATAAATGACATGTGCTGATTATTGCCATCAGTTTTGTGGTTAGGCAAGGTTACCATATTGGTTATTTTGCCAATTCCCCACCTGTCTCCAGGTATTTTAGTTACACCGCCATTTGCGAGGTTCTTACGGTTATCTTCCATCATAGCGGTGGTAACCTGCTTCATTTGCACACCGGTATGGTTGCCTGTCCAAACATCTTCTATCATGGAAACGTACTCATCCCTGTTATATTTAAGCGGCTTTTCAATGGGTACACTATTCGATGGGTCATTGGTAAGGCATATCCTGTAGTTATACGATTGTACTGCATTATCTGCCTGGTAAGTACTGCCTTCACCCTCTGCTCCCTGCCAGTATTTGTAAACCCTGCCGGCTCCGGGCTCATTAAATTCACTTTTACCTTCGCGGCCAACCCTGAAAGGTATTTTGGCTGCGGCGCCCAGGTCGCCCTCATATGTTGCATCTACAAAAACCCTCCCTTCGTAGTCCTCCTGTTTTTTGGTATCCCTGTTTAATATGCTAATACGGGATATTTTACCATCTGCTATTTGGATATTCTGCGGCTCGGCATCAAACTGGCGCATCTTAAGTACCGTTATTTTACCGGTATGCTCCGCTAACATCTGTCCAAATATCATTTCGGCAACTGATGGCTCAAAGTGATACCCATCACTGCATGCTTTAACCTGCTCAGATGAAGCTCCGTATTTGTTGGTATAGTACTTTTTAACGCGTTCAACAAATTCTGTAAACAGACCTGTGGTAGCGCCGCGCGTGGCAATATCGGTTGCCCCTAACCCGTTGGCAGGTAACCCGCCTACATGCGAGGTGCGTTCCAGAATTAACGATATTTTACCTAACCTGGCAGATGAAATAGCCGCCATGATACCAGCAGGAGTTCCGCCAACAATCACCAGGTCGTATTTTTTTATATCCGTGCCGGATACGCCGGGTTGCGCCTTAACACCCGTACAAAATGCAATGCCTATAAAAAACAAGAGTTTAATTTTCAATGGAGCTATATTCATGCTTGTAAATGTTTTTTGGTAGTTTATTTAACAGGAACAAAAAGAACAGCATCAGCAATGACGGCTCCATCTGCATTTTTATTTGAAACCTGTACATATGCTTTTTTTCCACGGGATAAATTATAAGACCCTAATGAGATCCACTCTCCTGATGTTTGTCCCTGAACCTGGATATCTGCCTGGTTTATTACCTTTTCAGTAGCCTTTTGCCCATCATAAATGGTAAAAATAGTTTTAGCTGAAGCATTCTTTACTTTTGGAAAATAAGAATACACATGATAGGTACCACCTTTAACCACTTCAGGAGTAAATTGAACGGAGTTGATTGTAGACGCTTTAAGTGTATCCACCAGGAATGATGGGCCGTAACCGCCGTTCTTTTCAGTTTTCCAATTACCTGCTACCTGCACGTTAGCATCTCCATTATCAACCAATAGCTCCGGTGTGCTATTATCTGCAAGGGGGTTGCTTTTTAATATATGCTGCACCTCTGCTACATTTACTTGCTGTACCGGTATCTTTTTATCAATTGCCTGGCAGGCAGCTACAGCAGCAGACTGACCTAAAACCATAAATACCGGCTCCATACGTATTGAACCGTAGGCGATATGTGTGGCTGATAAACATACCGGAACAAATAAATTAGCCGCTTCTTTTTCTTTTGGGACAATTGCCCTGTAAGAAATAGGATATGGCCCAAAACCACCAACTTCTACATTCCCTTCATTTTTTACGACCCCGCTTACAACCTGGCGGTCGCAATTATGGGAATCCATAGTGTAGGCAGCCATACCAACGCCATCATTGGCTACTTCCCTACCCTGGCAATAATGCTGGGTCATTACCAGTTCGCCAATCATCCTGCGTGCCTCACGGATGTAAAGCTGTGGCGTCCAGTTATGATTATCTGTAAATTCATCTTTCGGGTATCCCCATTTTTGCATTTCAGTCCTGATATTTACCGGGATACGCGGATCATTACCTACAAAATACAGCAGGCCTTTCGTATAATCCTCATGCTGTTTCCAAAGGATAGCCCTCTTGTTATAATCGGCGTCGGGATAATCCCAGTTCATACCGATCATATCAGTAGAAAATCCACCTTTGTTGTTAATATCTGTTTTGCCATTGGGCATTATACTCCATATAAAAACATCACTAAGTGCTTTCCATGGCCTTTTTTCCTTTAAACGCAATAACAGTTCATACTTTTTAGGGTCATAATTTTCGGGCTTGGTAATAGCGATGCGGTTTTCAGGTACATTAGTAAGTGTGATACGAAAATTATACGCCTGAACCTTTTTATCACCAGCACCTTTTGGCTGTAATTGCAAATTGCCTATACCCCATAGCAAACCGCTTTTAGAATCGCCAGGTACAACATAAGGATCTATCCCATCAGGAAACTGATGCCCTTCCATTAACTCCACACCATTTACGGTTTCATTATACTGGCTATTAGCCTCCCTCCCAACGCTATAAGCAACGCCTGCCAGCGCCATCAGGTCACCTTCATAAGTACAATCAATAAATACTTTTGCGCGGATAGTTTTGCGATTAGCAGCAGTTGGTGTGGCAGCATTTTCAACTATAATTTCCTGGAGTTGATTTGCCGACTTATTTACTTTTATAATACGGTTTTCATATAAAACGCTGAAGCCTGCCATCTTCACGTAATCATTAAATATGCCTTCTGCAACTTTGGGTTCAAAAATCCATTGTTCAAATTTTTGATAATGTTCACCAATACGGCGGTAAAAATCTCTGGCCAGGCCGGTCACTACATATTTATTACCAATATCCGTATAACCCAATCCTCCTGAGGTCATTCCTCCCAAATGCTTGCCGGGTTCAATCAGTATGACTTTTTTGCCCATTTTTTTTGCAGTATAGGCAGCAATCACGCCAGCGGAGGTTCCGCCATATACACATACATCTGCCTCTATAATACTTTCTTTTTGTGCCTTGGCATGAGGTATACCAATAAAGCTTAGGGCAATTAGTAAAGAGACTATGATCTTTTGATACTTCTTCATAACTATCAGTTTGTTAAATGATTAACATAGTGTTAAAATTGATAAAAGAAAAGCCTGCTGCTGTTCAACAGCAGGCTTTAAATCGGTATTGTTTATGCCGATAGATCCCCTGGCTTAGTAGCCCGAATTTTGTGTCAGCTTTGGATTAGTAACAATCTCAATATTAGGAATTGGCCAAAGGTAATCCCGGTTAACATTAAACAGCCTGGTTTCTATTACACGCATATCAGCTTTATTAGGTACATTATCATATTTTGCAATTCCGTTTGCATCTATAACAGGTGCAGTAGCTAATAATCCCTTCGGTATACGGCCATAAAAAGGTCCGGTCATTACCTGTTCAGCTATTTTCCAGCGACGTATATCGAAAAGCCTTACGCCCTCCATCGCCAATTCGTATAAACGTTCTTTGTGTACAATAGAACGGAGTTCGGCCTGTGATAGCCCTGATGGTATTGCAGGCATGTTTACGCTTGGCCTTTGACGAACGGCATTAATAGCATCATAAACGCTTGCATCTATCTGGTTGCCTTCTATCTTAGCCTCGGCATAGGTTAGTAAAACTTCAGCATATCTTATCAGTATGATATTTAACTCAGAATTGGACACGTCTACCTTGTCTGTTAAATCAACATATTTACGCCAGCAGTAACCGGTAAAAGAAGCATAAGCATTTATAGCATCCTGGTTATCTATCCTTGTTGCCGGGCTTGTATTATAATTCCAGCATTTAAGACTGTCTTTATGTGTTTCAAACTGATAATTAAAGTATACAGAGCCTGGCAATGCCACTGTAAAAGCAAGCCTCGGATCGCGGTTTACAAAAGGTTTGGCGGGATCATACAACGGTGATTTATCAATTGTTAAACCATCAGTACATTCAAAAGCATCCACCAATGATTGTGATGGAACTTTATTGGCAGTGCCCTGCCCGTTTCTTGATAATAAATTGCGGGGTACAGAATGTGTCCTTTTTGCTGTTTTTAAAAACTGCAGTGCGAGAATGATCTCTTTAGAACTTTGACCGTTGTAAGTAAACAGATCGCCAAAATTGGTATGCAGGCTATAGGTATTTAAATCCATTACCGCTTTGGCGGCAGCAGCTGCAATATCCCATTTGCCATTAAATAAAGCGGCGCGGGCTTTAAAAGCAAGTGCGGCCCCTCTTGTTGCACGGCCAACATCAGCTGCACCGTATGTTATCGGCAAGTCTTTTGCGGCCTCATCTAATTCAGTTAAAACAAAAGTCAATATTTCTTCCTTCGTATTTCTTGGGATCTGCGCTTCATTTAAAGACAATACTTTTGTTACCAGTGGTACGCCCCCATAAAGCTCAATTAAGTTTTGATAGGCAAATGCTCTACCAAAACGGGCTTCTGCAACAGACCTCGCATAAATTGCAGGCGTGGTTTTATCCTTCACCTTGCTTACATTGTCTAATATAAAATTACACCTTGCAATAAGCTTGTAAAATGAACTCCACAGACTTAGCGCATAGTCATTATTGCTATCCTGGCTACCTTTACCTAATATTTGGAGGCCACTTGTATTACGGTCCCAGTTAATATCTGTTGCTGCATCTATGGTAGTATTGAAGGGCATAGCATCAGTAGGACTGATAACCATGGCAGTGTAAATACCGTTTACTGCCAGTACCAGTTCATCCTGACTGGTGAAGAAAGATTCATTTGAAGGGCCTGATAAAGGAGCTTTATCCAGGTAACCTTTATTGCAAGCCGAGCCTGCCAGAACCAGGATGGTGATCAATAAACAAAACTTTATATTCTTTTTCATTTTTAAAATATTAAAAATTAGCACTTAAACCAAAACTGTAAACTTTAACCTGTGGATACACACTTACAGTTCCAACAGGCGATTCAACATCAAATCCATCCCAAAACTTATCAAGCGTGAAGAGATTTGAACCGTTTACATATAACCGCAATTTTTTAATTCCAACCATGCTGGATATTGAGACAGGGAAAGTATAACCTATCTGTACATTTTTTAGCCTCACATAAGAAGCATCTTTCATCCAAAAGCTTGAGTTTTGCTCGTTATTAGATTCACCAAATGCCAGTCGTGGATATTTTGCATTAGGAGTTGCAGGTGTCCAGCGGTCTTTATTGGGTTCAAGTATGGTACCGCCTAAATTGCCTACGCTAAATGGCATTATACCTGGTCCCCAAAGATAAGAGTTGCCTTTTCCCACACCCTGTAAAAGAAAGCTTAGGTCAATTCCTTTATAAGAGCTGTTAAAATTAACACCAAACGTATACCGTGGAATAGTGCTTCCCAAAACCACCTTATCATTATCATTAATTATACCGTCGTTGTTCTGGTCTTTATACTTTAAATCACCCGGGGCAACTGTACCATATTGTTTTGCATGGCTTGCAACATCCTGGGCATCTTTAAAAAAACCTTCGGCCTGTAATCCATAAATAGAATTATAAGCATAACCCTCCCGGCTAACCTGAAGCCCGGTTTGGTTTATTCCCCGCATATCAACCACTTTATTTATTACATCAGATAAGTTTATGTTTATGCCATATTTAAATTCATTTATGTTTCCTTTATAACCTACTGCTACTTCCCATCCCTTGTTACTAACTACCCCAGCATTCTGAAACGGAGAACTTAAGCCAATAATTAAAGGAATATTCAGTTGTAAGAGAATGTCTCTTGTTTTCCTGTTATAGTAATCAGCAGATATGGTAAGGTTGGAAAATAAAACCATGTCAATACCCACATCAGACATTTCGGTAGTTTCCCAGCTGATATCCTGGTTAGCCAAATTATTAAGGGCGGCAATATTTACAATTTGTTTGCCTAAAGTCCCTGAACCTAAGTCTACGGATGTTACAGATGGATAGGTGCCTATGTTTTGGTTACCTAAGCGCCCCCATGAAGCCCTTAACTTTAACTCATCAACAACATTTTTAAGTGGTTGCATAAAGTTTTCTTGTGATATACGCCATCCGGCAGAAACCGAAGGGAAAAAGGCATATTTATTACCTGTAGAAAAGCGTGAAGACCCATCATAACGGCCATTCACTTCTAACAGATATTTTTGCTTGTAGTCATAATTTATCCTGCCAAAAAATGAACGCAGCGCCCATTCTTCGGATGTACCGGTAGTTTGCTGATTTACAGCCGAGCCAGCGTTTATTACCGGATAATTTGGCAATAGATAGGTATCGCGGAATGCACTTATATAATCATTACGGTAATCTTCTTGTGAGGCCCCTAAAAGCACCTTAAGCGTATGAGCTCCAAATCCCTTATTCATGGTAAGTGTGGCCCGCATGTTGTTATAAACTGAACGACTGTTACTTTCTGTTAATGAAGTTAAAGCAGGCGATTTATAACCTATAGTTCCATCAGGATAATAGGTTTGAATAGACTTGTTAAAATTTTTACCAATAGTTTCCCCAAGTTTAGGTGCTATGGTAAATTCGGCCGTAAGCCACTCAACCGGGCGATAATTAAGGGATGCATTGATAATTCCTGATGGGCTGGTGGTTTGATTAGTGCCCCCATCTATACTTGCTGCAACCGGGTTAAGGCCGTTCCAGCCAATACCCCATGTGCCGTTAGAATTTCTTGCTAACTGGTTGGCAGGAATACCATCCATATAGTTAAATACATTTCCGGTACCAATAGCAGGCTCTTTGGTTATTCCGTTTACAAACTGAAGGTCGAATTTCATACTCAGTTTTTTTGAAAACGTGATATCGGTATTATTACGAACGGTATAGCGCCTGTAACCTGAGTGTTGAATGATGCCCTTTTGATCAAAATATCCTACAGAGGTAAGCACGCGGATATTATCTGATCCGCCGTTAATATTTACAAAATGGCTTTGCTGAAAACCCGAACCTGTTAGTACTTCTTTTTGCCAGTTTGTATTAGGGTATTTATCAGAGCTTACCCCGTTTTGGGTACGGTACTGTTCAATTAAATCATTAGGATATAATTGGGTTCTGCCTACATTGGTATATGCCTCATTCATCAGCAGCATATGATCAAGTGCATCCACCACATCAGGCATATTTGTTGGTTTTTGCCATCCGGCATAGCTATTATAGGTTATGCTGATTTTTTTGCCCGAGCCACGCTTAGTGGTTACTAAAATAACACCATTTGCAGCGCGTGAACCATAGATAGATGCTGATGCGGCATCCTTTAAAATAGATATAGATTCAATAATATTGGCGTCAATATTATTCATTGTACCTTCTATCCCATCAATCAATACCAAAGGGTCAGAGTTACTACCGCTGCTGGTGGGTATAGTTCCAACCCCTCTGATACGAATAGTACCCGCGTCGCCACCCGGCCTGCCCGAGCTTTGTGTAACAGTTACCCCGGGCGCTATACCTTCTAAAGCCGCTGATGTTTGTCCAACCGGACGGGTATCAATATCCTTACCCGTTACTACGGAAACAGCACCGGTTAAATTCACTTTCTTTTGTGTTCCGTATCCAACAACTATCACTTCATTTAATGCGGAGGCTTTCTCTTTAAGCTGGATATTGATCGTGTTTCTGCCGTTTACTTCTACTTCCTGCGTGGTGAACCCCAAATAACTAAAGGCCAAAGTGCCGCTCCCATCCGGGATGCTTATGGAATACTGCCCATCATTATCGGTAGTTGTACTGGTTGACGTTCCTTTAAGTTTAATATTAACCCCCGGGAGAGGCGCCCCTAAGGTATCAGTTACCTTACCCTTAATAGAAAGCGGAGGTAATGGCGATACGGATACCTGTTGTACCAATTTAGGTAACCGTCTTATGATCACTGTTTTTTGGCTGATGGAATAAGTTAATGGCTGGCCGGCAAAACATTGTTTAAGCGCATCTTCAATCGAAGCGTTTTTAAACTGGGCATCAACAGGTTTAGTACCTTTCATCATTCCATCGGTATACAAAAAATTGTAATCCGTTTGTTTTCGAATCTCTTTTAAGACATCTTCAAGCGAAGCATTTGCTTTGTAAAATGTTACTTTTTGTGCATCAGCTGCGAGGCTTATTTGCAAAAGCACAGTAATCAAAAAAGCAAATGTTAGGTTTATTCGCATAATGATCTTTCTTTTATTTGCCGAGTTGCAGCCAAAAAGCTTCAAATCTGCAACGATAAGCATTTTGTCAAGGACATAAGCAGGGAGCTTATACCCGGTTTGAGTAAAAATTTTCATACATTTGAACGTTTGGTTTTTAATTGGTTATTAGATTGTTAGTTGCGATTTATATGCTAATTCCAGACATTTTGAGGTTCCGCTGGCAGGCGGAACCTTCGTATTTCAGGAGCGCATTTATGGTGTGTGTTATGGCATAACTATTATCCTTTTCTTTCCCGGTTCTGCCGGATCGTTTTCAGTTTTAAAATGAACAGCCCCTGTTAATTGCAACATATCCAACACTTGTGCTACATCTTTAAATTTGGATATTGTACCTACAAATCCTTCTTGTGTAACATTACCTTCGTATTGAATATTGATATCATACCATCTTGATACCTGGCGCATAATGCTGCCGATATCTTCATGTGAAAAAATAAAATAGCCATTTTTCCAGGCAATGGCTTGTGTGGCATCTACATCTGATATTTGAATTTTAACTCCAACTTTTGCCTGTTGGCCCGGCTTTAACAATTGCGAAGCATTGGTTTTAGCTTGAACTATTTTTACACTGCCTTCCAGTAAAGTTGTGTTTATTGTAGCCTCATCGTCATACGAGTTTACATTGAAATGTGTACCTAATACTTCAACGGTTTGGTTAGCTGTAATTACCTTAAATGGTATGCGGCTGCCCTCACGCCCTGCAACAGAGGGACTGGTAAGTTTTGCCACTTCAAAGTATGCCTCTCCCGTTAGTTCAACTACACGTTCATTATTGGAAAATGCAGCCGGGAATTTCAATGAAGAAGCAGCATTAAGCCATACTTTAGTTCCATCAGATAAAGTAACCTGGTATTGCCCCCCACGCGGGGTAATAATAGTGTTATATAAAGCTGGTGTATTGGAGCCCAACGGGTTTGATGCATTGTATATAATTTTGCCGCCTGTTGTTTTGCGGATATCAATATTAGCCTGTTTGGCTAATATACCGTTCTGTACACTATCCAATATAATCTGTGAGCCATTGGCAAGCGTAAGCACAGCTTTGTTTCCACCCGGAGGAATTTGATTTTTTGATGGGGTTTTAGCTGCTGTAATTTCCTGCTTTTTACTATCCCGGGATGATAAGAAATAGGTTGTAATTGAAGCAATCACTATAAAAGCAGCTGCTACTGAGGCTATCTTTTTAAAAGATGGCCATAACGTTTTTACAGACTTAACTTGTTGATCTTTTTTATCTAACTCATCAATCCCTGCCTCAATCCTGCTGGCCAGGTGCGGATATAGCATTTGCTCTTCATTCAAATTTCTTTGGGCAGCAAACTGATATTTATCAATTATTCGCTGCACCTCATCCAGGGGCGCGGTGTTTAGCCATTCCATGAATAATTCATGTTCACGTTCCGTATGCCGGTTGGCTATATATTTTTCCAGGAACTCATTAAGTGATTTTTCGTCCATCATTATGGTAGAGACGAACGAACCGGACAAAAGAACCCCTTGAGGTGTATTTTTTTTTAGAATGTCCTGTTGGAATACGAATTAGAGAAAATTTTCCCTTATTAAAGTCCCATTACAACTCAAAAAGAGAAATAAATAAGGCTAAAAGCAAAGTAAGCTCAGCATGCTTCTGCAGATATGATTTGATAAAGTGTAAACCTGAATATAGTTGTTTTTTCACAACAAATTTTGAGATATCTAATCTTTCGGCGATCTCATCAAGACTAAGGTCTTCTTTCGTACGCATTTCAACTATTAACTTTCTCCTTTCGGGAAGTAGGTTTATTGCATCCTGGGCTATTTGATAATATTCTCCATAAATAATTTTAGATTCAAGTCCTTCAACGCTTTCTTCTGTACCATCCTTGAACATCGAAAATATTTTTTCCTTAGTTTGATTTCTTCTTATTTCATCAAGCATAAGGTTTTTGGCGCATTGGTATAAATAGGCTTTAAAACTTGTGATGTTTTTTAATGACGCGCGACGTTCCCATATTTTAATAAAGACATTTTGGACGATATCTTCACTTGTCTCCTTTGATTTGGTAAACAAGTATATATAGCGATAAAGACTATTAATATATCGTGAATAAAGGGCAGTAAAGGCTGTGCGCTCGCCTTCAATAATACATAGTATTAATGCCCTTTCATCTTCATGCTCGGTCATTTAAATAATTAGATTTATAATAGTTGGTAAACAAATGTAATAAATAAAATGAGCCGGATAATTAATGTTGGATGATATTTGTGATTATGTTCTTGACCTGATAGCTCTTGAGCCATTTGAGCTCGTTGATTATTGAACTAAGAGGCAGTTAATGGCGTTTAGTAACTTTTCAGCCTTTGCATTTCGGGCTCAGCAAGGAAAAATTAAAAATGGGTTTGCAGAATGGAGAAGGTCATTCCATTTACATCAATCGGTTTAGGATTAAGCCCTGCTCGTACGGTCTGTCATATGATCCCGTTCAGCCAGCTCTCTGGGGGAAAACCCGAAGGATTTTTTAAAAGCAAATGAGAAATGCGAAAGGTCCTCAAAACCGACTTCCAGGTACACCTCGGATGCTCTCCGGCCTTTTTTGTCCATCAGAAAGTAGGCTTCTTCCAGTCGTTTCCGGATCAGCCAGCGGCTGGGTGTGTCATTGAATACTTTCTTGAAATCGTACTTGAACCGGGTCAGGCTTCTTCCGGTAAGAAAAGCGAATCGCTGGATGGCGACGTTGAACCTGAAGTTGCGGTTCATAAACGACTCCAGGTCTATGGTTTGCGGTATACCGAAATCAAAAAGAATGTGCGCCAGTTCAGGTTGCACCTGCAGCAGGATCAGCAGCAATTCCTCTCTTTTAAGGTCGGCAAAGGTATTGCTGATGGCTCCCTGTTTATTATAGTACAGTTTCAGCGATTGCAGAAAATTACCGATCAGTTCGTTCTTTTTGATGCGGATAAAAGCATCGTTATTTACTGCTTCACTTGCCTTGACCTTGTGCTTTTGCTGGAACTGCTTAAGAAATGGTTCGTCCAACATGATGATCACCTTCTCGAATTCGTCGTTTTCCTTTTGCTTGTTGTACCGGGCTAAATGGTTTTTTCTGACCAGGCAATATTCACCTGCGTTCAGTGTGTAATCCTTATGGCCGTCATAACCATTCATGATCCCTTTGGCGAGGTGTAAAAAGAAATGTTCGGCAACAAAATTCTCGGGGGAAATATGGGGGCCGATATAGCAGGACGTTATCTGTTTGGCTTGCATAACTTTATTCATTTAATTGATCCCTTTCCACCATTGCTTAAAAACCTGTGAACTGTCATTCAGCCAGACAACTTCCCCGATCATGGGGGTGGCCAGCCGGTACGGCTTTAGACTGGAAAGTTCGGTTATTTTAATCAGCGGCTCATCCCAGGGGTGCTTGCCCAAGATAAATTTAGAATGGTGTACCGGAAGCAGGTTGGCCGCTTTCAGGTCCAAAGTTGCCTGTACCACTTCTTCAGGCAGGTTGTGGACGGAGTTCCAGGCCTTGTCGTATTGCCCGTCCTCCATCACTGCCCAGTTTATGGGTCCGTATTTTTCTCCTATTGTTGCGAAACGGTCATCAAAACCGCCGTCACCACTGATATAGATCTTTGTTTTTGGTGTTTGGATCAGGTAAGACATCCATAAGGCTTTGCCACGGGTGAACCCTCTGCCGGAATCATGGTGCGAGGATTCAGCGTTGATGATAACACTGTCATTCACGGCAATTTTTTCGTACCAATCCTTTTCAATAATCTGTTCCGGCGTAAATCCCCAACGCTCGAAATGAGCGCCCGTTCCTAAACCGCACACCACGTACCTGATCTTGTGTTTTAAAGCGAGTACTGTTTCATGGTCCAGGTGGTCGTAATGGTCATGCGAGATCAGCAGATAATCGATTTCCGGAATTTCGCTTGCCGCGTAAATGTTGCTGCCCTTAAAAGCTTTCGGTCCCCAGGGCAAGGGCGACGCTTTTCCGCTGAAGGACGGGTCAATCAGGAACGTGATGCCGCCTGCCTGTATGTAAACCGAGGAATGGCCGAACCAGACGATCAGGTCTTTGCCGGGTGGTAACCCTTTCAGGTTTGTTTTTACAGACGGCAGGGAATCTTTCGGAGCCCGCCTGGGATAATTCTTGAATAGTGTTTTGTAGAGTTCGCCGGTAAAACTATAGCCTTCGCTGATCGTGGGCGTTTCCACACGGTTATGAAAGCGGCCATCCTTAAAATGTGGTGATTTTTCTATCCTCGCCAGTCGGGTCCCCTTAGGCAATTCGCCGAATTGCGGCTGATGCATAACGGCACAGGCAGCTACAAACAGTAATAACACAACAGCTAAAATGATCAGCATCGGACGTTTTAGAATATTCAGTGATCTTTTCATAGCTTATGGCAAACAGGAAAAAGCAAATATCGGCATTAAAAAGTCAGTTAGCTTTGTTGAGCGGTCTAAATTTACTTTGTTGAAAGGTCAGGAAATCGCTTTGGTCAGTGTGACCAGTTCTAAATGCATTTTAGGCATGCCAACGTTCGCCTGCTCCGGAAAAGCTTGCTTGTAACCGGTATTAACATATCCCTGCCGTTCATAAAATCGAATTAATTCAACCCGCACGGTGATCACAGTCATCATTGCGATTGTGTAACCCTGTTGTTTGGCATGATCTTCCGCCGCCTTTAATAGTCGTTTGCCTATTCCCTGGGTTTGCAACGCCGGGGATACGGTCAGCATGCCGATATAAAGTATGTCCTCTTTTTGTTCCAGTTGGACACAGCCAAGTATCATATCCCCGGGCTGGTATTTCAGGATGGTAATAAAAGGGTTATGTAAGAGCGCAAACAGTTCGTTTTCATCAATTCTTTCACCGTCCAGTAATTCCGCTTCATTCGTCCAGCCCTGCCTGGAACTTTCACCCCGGTAGGCGCTGTTTACCAGTTCGGCCAGTTGCCCTGCATCCTCCGGCAAAGCCGGCATAACTCCCTTATTTATAGCCATATATTTTTCATTAAAGCGCGTGTTTTGCCAGTTCCTTAATGTCGCTTATCTCCAGCACCTGCTTGCTGCTACCATCGATAGCCGCATGAATCATAGCCAGGCCTACTTCCTTTAAGGTGCTGACACGGTTCGGCATTAATATGGCCATCAATTTTACAATAAGTTTATAAGCCGTTTTTGCATTTTGCTGTCCCGTGGTGGGGATCATGCCGCCGGGACGAAAATTATATGCCTTTTTAAAAGGCAGTTTCAGCAGGGCATTTTCCGTCCGGCCCTTGACGCGCGCCCACATCACCTTGCCTTTTTCAGAACTGTCGGTATGACTACCGGAAACAAAGCAAAAAGTTAATTCCTTATTGAACCGCAATACCGCATTGGCAAAGGCGATGGTCGTATCGTAGGTGACTTTCGTATATTGTTCCTCGCTCATCCCAGCGGAACTAATCCCGGCGCAGAAAAAACAGGCATCGTATCCTGCCAGTGTTTCTGCATTGGCATCTGCTTGCTGCAGCTCAGGAACAATCAGCTCTTTAAGCTTCGGGTGTTCCAGGTTAAATGGCCGCCGGTTGACCATAAGTACAGTTGAAATGCCTGGGTGTCGCAAACATTCCAATAGTACGCCCTCACCGACAAATCCGGTAGCTCCCGTGATAATGATTTTGATGCTCATTTTTTTGATGATAAAATACAAAGCTCGGCATTAATTTGCCACGCCGCTTTGTTGAGCGGTCTAAATTAAATTGCCATATAATTATTTGGATAACCTGCAGAAGTAGCAGCATCATTACCAGTTGTAAAAGGCCTGAAGGCTTCTGCGGGCTTTAAAGGATAGTACCGGTATGCCGTGCTATCAGCAGTCGGGGCGTTGTAAGCCAGTGTAACATAGACTATGGATGACCGGTTAAACGCGATGATGAACGATAAAGTTTTCAAGAGGATCGATTTAAGTTATAACGTTGATAGGATGCCGAGGCGTAGCGTCGGCCCGCCCACAGCAATACCGCAGCGATGCTGCCAAGAATTAAGTAATTGACCGCGATAGCCATGCCGAGTTTACCGCGCCCGAACACGTTGCTGAGCAGGGCTACAAAACTTGGCCCCAGCATCATTCCGGCGCCATTGTACCACATGATAAAGACAGCCGAGATGCGGCTGCGATACTGTTCAGGTGTGGAAACCTGCAGCGATGCGCCGGCTACACCTGCAAAAGGTTGAATGAACTGGATGAGGCCAAAACAAACCAGCGGGATGATCATCTGATGATCAAACGTGAAGCCTAAAAAGCCAATGACCGCCACCAGCAATGCCCTGATCGCAAAATGCCTCAGGTGCGCATCATAATGGCCTTTTTTAAAAATCCGGTCAACCAGCCAACCCGCAACAAGAACGCCGCCTACACCGAGGGGAACACCGATAAAGCCGAACAACAGCCCGATATTTTTAGCGTTCAGCTGGTGGGTCCTGGTCAGGTATTCCGGTCCCCAGGCGGCAGCGCCGTTCACCATGACACTCAGCAACCCGAATCCCGCGAAATGGCAGAACAGAAAAGCGCGGTTCTCGCGGATGAACCCGGAAAGTTTTCCGGAGTTATTGGGCTTAGCCAGATTTGCTTTTCCTGAACCCGGAGGAAGTAAAAAGATCAGCAGTGCAATGAGAAGGCCCGGAACACCCGCGGCCAGGAACACCCATTGCCATGGCTGGACATGTTCTAAAAATGGCAGCGGCATTAACGGCCCTTGCGCAGCTTTGCTGATCAGGTAACCGCTCAGAATGAACGAAACGGCCACACCCACAGTTGAACCTGCACTAAGTGCCCCCATAGCAGTAGAAAGCCGGTCAGCGGGAAACAGCTTGGTGACAATATTCCATCCTGCAGGCTGTAAGACGGATTCACCCAGCCCGACAAAGCACCTGGCGATCAGTAGTGCTGTAAAGCTACCGGATAAGCCACTGGCAATAGTAGCGATCGACCATAGCATAACCCCTGCATAAATAAGCCAGCGGTTGGAATATTTGTCCACCAGCCAGCCCATCGCCACGCTTCCCAGCAGGAAAAATACAGCGAATGCCGGTCCCTGTAACAGGCCGAACTGAAGGTCATTAATACCAAAGCTCTTTCGGATAGGCGCAATCATCAGGTTGATAGAATTCCGGTCAACCATGGATAGAATTACCAAAAACACGATAATGACTATACTGCGCCAGGCCCCGGCGCCCGTTGTATCTTGCTGTTTCATCGGCTGTTTAAATAAATAAGTGAGGGCGGTTAAAACTGAAGGCGGTAAACGAAATTCGGGAACAAACCGATCTGGTAAGCGGTGCTAACCCTTTCAGTTGCCGGGTTAAAGCGCTGGTCTACCAGTACATTCTGGTTATTGGTGATATTTTGTATATCCAGGTAGAAAGCGTGGGTAAGTTTACGCTTTTTACTATTGATCGTTAGGCCCACTTTGATGTCTAGTCGGAAAAAAGCGGCATTCTGCGCGGAATAAGCCGCATCTCCGGTTTGTAAGATCTCCCGGTTGTTGGCAATCGAAGCCGCATAATCTACCGGTGTATAATAACGCCCCCCGGCACGGGTCAGCTTCATATCCAGGCTGATCTTGTTGTTTTTGCCCGTTTTCCATTCCCGGCCGGCCAGCAGATTGTATACATATTTTCCGTTAAAAGCAGTATTCCGCTCGATGCCGTCGCTGCCTTTGTATTTCGATTGGTACAGGCTACCGGTGAATAAGCCGTAATAACCGTTGCTAAAGAACTTTTCTATCGTCAGTTCTGCGCCGTAATTGGTGCCGGTTCCGCTGTTGTTCAGATGCCCTTCTTCATTGTAATAATACGAACGTGCGCCCGCATTGAGCATGGAATAGCTGCTCAGCGTATTGCTCACCGGCACATCGTATAACTGCTGGTAATACAGTTCTGCCTTGACCCGCCAGTTCTGTACCGGTAAAGCCTCATAACCGATTACATAGTGGCGGCTCTTGGTAAAACCCAGGTCTTCATTTGACTTGTCGGTGGTTCCGTCGGTATTTTTTGACTGGTAGAAATAAATGTCGGTAGGCTGCATCTGGCTGTGCATGCCGAATCCTGCACTCAGCGTGCTTTTATCTGTCAGCTGGTATTTTAGCGACGCGCGGGGTTCCAGTGACGACGAACTATTCAGTGTAAGATATTGCGCATGAAGGCCAACATTTGCCACCAGGCGATCGGATAGATCATATTTCAAATGGGCATACCCCTGCATAAGGGAGGTGTTGCCCTTAAAATCCCAGATCTGTACCCAGTTATGCGGCGGTGACACCCGATCACGGTAAAAAAGGTTGATATCGATCAGTTCCTCAATAGCACCAATCTTCAAAAACAACCTGGGACTAATGTTGCTGTTAAAAGAAGTGTTAAGGGAATAACGCGACTGATCCATCGTTACTTCAACTACGCGGGCCGGGGCTGTTACACCGATGCTGTCAATATTTTGTACCGTGCCTGCATAAGTAACGCCCAGCACCGTATTGAAATAAGATTTGTTGCTGACCCGGATAAAGTGTTTCAGACCGAGCAAACCTATCCTGCTTTTCATATAGGAATCTCTTTCCGGATTACCGAAGATATCATCGGGGTTGACTTTGTCGTGCAGGATATCAATGCTGCTGGTTCCGCCGAGGCCGCACAGCGTGAACCGCCCCAGCTTTCCGTTGCCGCTGTTGATCTTAAAGGAAAGATCCTGATAAAATGGCGTGGCGGCGGTGCCTACCGTGATACCCAGCGATTGGGCCAGGCCGGTAAATGAATACCGGTAGGCGGCGACATAGGAAGAACCTTTATCCTTATTGATGGGGCCTTCGGTCATCGCTTCAAGACCGGTAAGCGCACCGAGCTGAATGGTCGTTTCCTGTTTATTGGCGTTGCCTGTACGAAAGCCCAGGTCAAACACCCCGGCATTGGCATTGCCATATTCGGCAGGAAAGGCCGATGTCAGGAAATCGGAATTTTTGAGGATATTCGTATTCAATGCGCTGGCCGATCCGCCGGTTGTCCCCAACGTGGAAAAGTGGTTGGGATTGGGAATATTCAGCCCCTCGATCCGCCAAAGGATACCCGACGGCGAATTACCGCGTACCACGATATCATTCCGGGAATCGTCAGGTGCACTCACGCCGGCAAAGTTCGCCACCAGCCTGGATGGATCGGAACGTCCGCCGGAATAGCGGTTCACTTCCTCCGGGGTAAAGGAGCGGCCGCTAACCGCGGCCAGTTGATTCACTGTTTCATGTTTTTTCGCACCTCCGCGCACAACGACCTCATTAAGTGACTTCGCATTTGCTTCCATGCCGATATCAAGAAGTACCTCTTTCCCGGAGGTGATCTCTACGTTAGGCTGGGTATACGGTGCATAGCCGACAACAGAAAAAACGATATCATAACGGCCAGGTGTTACTCCGGTGATACTAAAACGGCCGGCTGCATCTGTCGTTGTTCCCTTGCCGGTTTCGCCGCTGAGGCTAACGGTCACGCCGGGAAGCGTCAATTGGGTCAGTTTGTCGGTAACCGTTCCCCGGATCGTTTGGCTGGTTTGCGCAAAGCCTTTATGCAGTCCGGTCAGCATAAACAGCATCAGCAACAAACTCAATATCTTTTTGGCAACCGTGCTTTTCCCATGTCCTGATGTTACGGCGCCGTAGCGGATCAGGCTCTCTGCCGTGGCCAGGATCGCCTCTTTATTGCTTCGTGGCTGCCAGCCTAAAAGACTTTTTGCCTTATCATTGCTGGCATTCCGGTAACGGCCAAGCTGGGGGACGATATTTCTGGCGACCGGGCTGAACCAGGCGGCGATCCGCACCATCCAGTCAGGCATTATTTTGGTGGAAACCAATTCCGCCGCTTCACCTAAGTTATCTTTAAGCAGTTGGGCGATTTCCGGCAGGCTGATGATGCCGCCGGCCAAAGCCAGGAAACGCTGCCCGCCTGCGGCCGGATGGGTCATTGCCCGGATATGCAGGTCGGCGACATCACGTACATCCACGATACCCAGCGTGATATTGGGGATCCTTTTCAGCGAACCGTCCATGACCTTCTTCAATAATTCAAAACCGCTTGAAAGTTCCGAGCCAAGGGATGGCCCGAAGATCCCCATTGGGTTGATCACCGCAAGTTCCATCCCTCCGTCAGTATTTTGCATGAACTCCCAGGCCGCTGTTTCTGCCAGGACCTTGGATTTATTATAGGCTGATAGGCACGGCTCGTCTGGATCGGTCCAGTCTTTTTCAGTAATGATCGTCGAGGTATCTGCGTGGCTGTAACCCACGGCGCCGAAATTCGACGTCATTACCACCCGTTTAACACCAGCCGCTTTAGCCGCTTTAAGTACACGTAAGGTGCCCTCAACCGCGGGAATAATCATCTCGTTCTCGTCTTTGGGAATGCTTAGTCCGATAGGCGACGCTACATGCAGAACGTAATCGCAGCCATCGGCCGCTTGATCCCAATTGGCATCTTTTTTCAGGTCGGCCTCGGTAAACTCCAGGCAGTCAAAATCAGCAATACCGCCGGTCTTCAGCATATCGATCAAGTCATCTTTCCGGGACATTGACCGGATGGTGGTTTTCACGCGGTAACCCTTTTGCAGCAGTTGCCGGATGCAATGTGCCCCGACAAAGCCGGTGCCGCCGGTTACCAGTACCTTTTCCTTTAAATTTTGCTCTTTCATTGCTAAACATATTTGATAGCACAAAACTCCACGTTATAGAGGTCGGCAGTTTTGTTGAATGGGCATATTTAACTTTGTTGAGAGGACATCGAAATTAACGGGCTAAGGCAGCTTGTTTGTTAGCATAATAATTACTCAGTTTCAATTTATTATAGTAGAGTATTAAATTCAAAATCCCCCTTGCATCCCCGGGGCTCAACTTCTTCCACTATTATCGCTATATACATTGCAGGAACGGTTAAGCGGGGTTGTGCATCTTGGCATTAAGTTCCCATTCCCTGCCGAGAACCCAGGGCAGCCTAAAATCGTCGGTAGTGTGCAACTAAGCGCAAACGATGTCACATCCTGACGGCTTATTTCCAAGTCGCGAGTTGAAAAATAATTTTCTTTTTTTAAGTCTTTTTGAGTGATTTTTAATTCTTATTTCGGCTCAAAAAGCTTCTTTGAAAGCTTTGGTGACAAAGCAATTGACGATGAGTTCATTTTAAATATCAAGCTGATTGCTTCTAAAGAACTTATTTCTGATTTATATCGGGAAACAGTTGTTGACTTTTTTTTTAAAATTGTTTCAAAAGTCAACCGTATGAAAACAAGAAAAATCTGGGCTAATTTTAGTGTAAAAGATGCGAAGCGCACCAATCAATTTTATACACAATTGGGTTTTACTCCCAATGGGCCAAACAACTATCCGAAGTTGGCTAGTTTTATTTTTGGTGATGATGATCTTGTGATTCATTTTTTTGAACAGGGTTCAAAAATAGATGAGTATTTAATCCCCGGGTCGAAAACCACCAGCGAAATTATTTTCACACTTTCTGCAGAAACAGAGGCGGAAGTGAATGAATGGGCAGAGAAGGTTAAAAACGCCGGCGGTCATATTTTTCAGGAAGTGGCAAGAGATAAAGCCAATTATTATGGTTTTGCCTTTGCTGATCCCGACGGTCATAAATTCAATGTACTATTGATGGATAATATGTGAACAGACATGGGATATTCGAGAAAATTACGGCCAGCACTAACATTTGGTAATTAAGACTTAAAAATCTTCTACCCTGAGTTATATAATTTGGTTTGACTTGGCAGCTGATACCCTTAAGCTATACTGTCTGTTGAATGCTTCCTGTCTTACTTTAAAGTAGGCTGCCAGCTGGGTTATTCCTTTGTCCATACATACCTGATGATGTTTTTGTTCTTCGGCTTATACAAATATAATAGTGTTGATAAGTAAACAACCCYCACCTATGGTGGGGGTTGTTTACTATATACCTATTTTAAAACCTTGATCATAAAATCTTTATACTCCACCTTCATTGGCGGCCCAACATGCACCTGTACGCCAATAAGGCCATTTAATTTACGATTAAGAGTATCATTATCAGCTACTTCGCTCATGAGTTTGCCATTTAGGTAATGTTGCAACTTGTTTCCTTTGGCAATAATATGCAGCTCGTTCCAGCCATCGTAGTTAATACTTTTCAGCAACTCTTCTTTTGTGCCCAGCGAGTCGGTTATATGGGGTAGTTTACCTTTATCAATGGTAACTTTCTGCCCACGTAGGGCCAGAAACTGGCGACCGCGTTCTTCATAGTTCTGCCCGGAATAACGGGGATACCCCAGCTTGTATTTATCTTTCCCATCAATATCCTGCTGATAACCTTTCAGGGCATAGGGCAGACTGTCAATCCGTATACTACGGTAATTTACACCGCTGTTACCATTGGCCGATATACGATAGTTCACCTTCAGCTCAAAATTGGCAGGCTGACCGCCCTTCCAGATCAGGAAGGTATTGGCTTTTAAAAGTGTTGCAGGAGTAACTTCACCAATAATCTCACCATCTTCAACCCGCCAGTATTTGGGGTCACCCTCCCAGCCGTTCAATGTTTTACCATCAAACATGGGTTTAAAACCCTTATCCGCCTGTGTAATTAATGTAAACGCAGATAATAAAACAAACAGCAAAGCCGTGGGCAGCAAAAATTTATTGGTTTTCATATTCAGGATAATTAGTTAGTGAAAGATGCAAACAAACAACCGAATAACAATCCTGTACAATCCCGTTCCATAATCAGGCCGTTCCAATTACCCTTCAGAAAAATTGGAATTAAATAGAATTATTTTTAACTATACAACTGTAACGTTTACCGCTGCAGGCCCCCCAACCAAAAGTAGCGCATAAAACCATTAAACACTAAACCAGGCTATGGATGCAAAACCAGTAAAAATGAATCAAATTCAAAAATCTACATGTTGGATTGCTATTATTTTCATGATATTTAACAGCATTTCATTATATGCTCAAAGTGATTCGGGAGTAATGCATAAAGGTAAATCGCATGTTAAAATCAGCTTAAATGCCTACTCTTTTAACAAACCCCTTATGAATAATAAAGTGAACGGACACGGGGGTATGTCATTATTTGAGTTAATAGACTGGTCGGCAGCACAAGGTTTTGATGCGGTAGATATCACCGGTTATTATTTTCCGGGCTATCCTGCCGTACCCACAGACGAGTTTATTAACCGGGTAAAAAGGCATGCCTTTTTGCAGGGACTTGACATTAGCGGCACCGGGGTAAGAAACGATTTTACCAATCCTGATCCGGCAAAAAGGGCAGCTGATGTAAAACTCGTAAAAGCATGGATTGATGTGGCTGCCAAATTAGGGGCGCCGGTGATCAGGATCTTTTCCGGCCCGGTTCCGGCCGGTTATGAAAACCGGAGGGACGAAGTAACCCGCTATATGGCCGCAAGTATAAAAGAATGTGCTGCCTATGCAGCGCAACGAGGTATTTTGATAGGCATACAAAACCATGGTGATTTTATTAAAACTGCCGATGAAGTAATTAAACTGGTAAAAATGGTTAATTCAGATTGGTTTGGGGTAATTGTGGACAGCGRCTTTTTCCTTTACGCCGATGTTGAAAAAGCGATGCCTTATGCAGTGAATTTCCAACTTAAAGAAAGTTTCTCCGGACCTACGGGCCCAATAAAAATGGACGTGGTAAAAATAATGAATATCGTTAAACGCTCCGGCTATAAAGGTTACCTGCCTATAGAAACCCTGGAGTCTCCGGGTGCAAATAAAAGCGTAGAAGTCGGCAAAGGCGCCAAACCACCTTATGATCCTTATAAAACCATTCCGGTATTTCTTCAGGAAGTGCAGGCTGCCCGGCACCTGGTGTTTAATAACCCGTTTTAGTCAATAAAATTTAACTTGATGCTATTTGCAAAAATCGCTAACCGGTTTATTTATGGATCCTTAGCAGTATGATCGGTGGCTTGATTATCTTTGGTCTTGTAGCTAAGCGGTATCTAAAGTCCTATGAAAAAGACCAGTCTATCTTTGGCAGTGCTTCTTTTAGCCTCGCTGTTCATCTTTTTTAAAAAATCTGCTAAATCATCTGTAAAGGATAACCGGCCAAATATCGTGTTGACTATGGCTGATGATCTTGGATTTTCGGATGTTGGCTGTTACAGATCAAAGATACATACACCCAATATTGATTACCTGGCTGCTCATGTTATTAAAAAAATGATTGCAAATATTCCCACAAACTATCCGTCCTGGCTGGTGTTATTAGATAGTAATCAGCACTCTGTATGAACAATAGACCTACCCAACTAACCGAAGAGGAAAAGAAGCTCTTTGGCGATCTGATGCCGGAAGAACTGGAAGAGATTATACAGACCGGGCTTAACCGTCGTCATTTTATGAAGCTGATCGGCCTCGCCTCGGCGGGATTGCTGACCGGTTACTTATTAGGCGCTGAACGAGCCTTTGCCCGTGGTGTGGCACTGGGCGAAATTGACGAACTACCTGCTGCGGCTATCGAAAATGGCGTCAACGTTAGTTTTAAAGTGAATTCGGCAACAACCAGGTTGATGGTCGATCCACGCATGACCTTGCTGGATACGCTGCGTGAGCGTTTGGGTCTTACGGGTTCCAAAAAGGGGTGCGACCATGGCCAGTGCGGTGCCTGCACCGTTATTGTTGACGGTAACCGCGTGCTTTCCTGCCTGACATTGGCAGCGACCTGTGAAGGTAAATCCGTTATCACGATCGAAGGCCTGGCGAAAGACAATCAGCTGAACCCGATGCAGGAAGCTTTTTTAAAACATGATGGCTTTCAGTGTGGCTTTTGCACCTCCGGGCAAATTTGTTCAGCGGTAGCCTTAATGAAAGAAGCTAAAGAAGGACAAGCGAGCTATGTGACCGCGAATGTGCGGCAGGCGCAAACTTCCCTGATGCTGAGTAACGAGGAGATCGCCGAGCGCATGTCGGGCAATATCTGTCGCTGCGGGGCATACCCCAACATTGTGGCGGCTATTAAAGAGGCCCAAACCGGTAAAAGTGTGGAACAAATCTGGCTGACGATATGAGACCATTTAAATTTACCCAGGCTGGCAGCGCTCCTGCTGCTATCAGCCTGTTGACCAGTAATGTAAAAGCCAAATTCCTGGCGGGCGGCACTAACCTGCTCGATCTGATGAAGGAAGATGTGGAGCGCCCGGATGAGTTGATAGACTTAGGCAGACTAAACCTGATGACGACCAAACAATTAACAAATGGTAGCATCTCGCTGGGTAGCCTGGGTAAAAACACCGATGCTGCTAACCACCCTCTGGTGCGCAAAAATTTTCCGCTGTTAACCAAGGCCATTTTGGCCGGTGCTTCGGCGCAGATCCGCAATATGGCAACCAATGGTGGCAACCTGTTACAGCGTACCCGTTGCAGTTATTTTTATGATGTAGCCATGCCCTGCAACAAACGCGAACCGGGCACAGGTTGCGCGGCGATGCAGGGGATTAACCGGATGCACGCAATATTCGGCTGGTCGGATACCTGTATAGCGGTCTATCCGTCGGATATGGCAGTGGCGCTTACCGTGCTAGATGCCAATATCAAAGTACTTCAGCCAAATGGTACCGAACGCTTAATTTCTATCAAGGATTTCCATCGACTGCCCGGCGATCAGCCGGAGAAAGATAACATATTAAATCATGGTGAACTGATCACGGCCATAGAGCTCCCTGCAAATGCCTTCGCGGGGCATTCGGCTTATGTGAAAGTGCGCGACCGTAACTCTTATGCCTTTGCACTGGTATCGGTAGCAGCCGGCTTGGTGTTACAGGGTAACCGCATTGTGTCGGCACATTTGGCCATGGGCGGCGTGGCGCATAAACCCTGGCCCTTATTAGAAGCAGAACGATTTTTAAAAGGCAAAACGGCTACTAAAGCCAACTTTAGTTTAGCGGCCCAGGCGGCTATGCACAGCGCAAAGCCTTTAGCATACAATAAATTTAAAGTAGAGTTAGGCAAGCGCACTATTATCAGCGCGCTGGAATTGGCCTTAAAAGGTGATAGCTATAACGGATAATAATTATGGAAGACAAAAACACCATTGGCAAAGCCATCACCCGTATAGATGGTTTATTGAAAGTGACCGGTAAGGCTAATTATGCCACCGATTATCCGACAAAAGAAATGGCTTACGCCGTGCTTTTCAAAAGCACCATCGCTGCGGGTCAGATCACTTCGATCAATACCGCCGATGTAAAAAGTCTTCCAGGCGTGCTAACCGTGATCACGCATGAAAACGCGCCCAAACTCAACGTTAAAGGCGGGCTACGGGGTGGCGCTTTACTGCAGAGCCCCGAAGTTTATTTTTACGGGCAGCATATCGGTATTGTCGTAGCAGAGACCTTTGAACAGGCCACCCACGCGGCGAAAATGGTTAAGGTAACCTATACCCCAAATACAGACGCTAAAATTGATTTTGAAAAACTGGCGCCCGGCGCAGTAGTGCCTAAAGGCGAGGAACTGGCCGACCATAACCGGGGCGATGCAAAAGGGGCTTTCAACAGCGCGGAGGTCAAATTTGAAGGTACCTACCATACACCGATAGAACACCATCACCCCATGGAACCGCATTCGACTGTAGCGGTCTGGGAGGGCGATAAGGTAATTTTATACAATGGCTCGCAGATCATTAACGGGGCGCAGAACTCGGCGGCTGCAACGTTGAATATGAAACCGGAGCAAGTGCGCATCGTTTCTCCATTTATTGGCGGCGGCTTTGGCTCCAAGGGCGGCCAATGGGCTAATCTTGTTCTGGCTGCCGTAGCGGCTAAGGTTGCCGGCCGCCCGGTCAAACTGGCGCTGACGCGGCAACAAATGTTCAACTCGGTGGGTCTTCGCCAGCAAAATTTTCAGAAGATCAGTATCGGCGCTAAGCGCGATGGCCGACTGATCAGCCTGGCCCATGAAACCACAACGCATACCGCTATTGAGGATGAATTTATTGAAAGGTGCGGCGAAGGCGCGAAGATCATGTATGATGTCCCCAACTTATTGGTCAAATACCGGGTGGTGCCCATGAATGTCATTTTACCGACTTATACCCGCGGTCCGGGCCACTCTACCGGCAGCTTCGCCTTAGAATCTGCTATGGATGAATTAGCTCATCAACTTGGGATGGATCCGATCGAACTGCGTTTAAAGAACCAGCCGGATAAAGATCCATCAAGTGGTAAACCCTGGTCGTCACGGGCTACCATTAAATGTTTACAGGAAGGAGCCAAAGCCTTCGGTTGGGAAAAACGTAAAAAGCAGCCCGGTCAAAATAAAGTGGGTAACGACCTGATTGGTTACGGCGTAGCCTGCGGTACCTACCCGGCACGTCAAAGGCCAAGCTCGGCAACGATCAAGTTGACTCGCACGGGCAATACAGTTAACGCAGTAGTAGCTATCGCAGCATCTGACCTGGGGACGGGCACTTTTACTATACTAACGCAAACGGCAGCGGATGGTCTGGGTATGCCGCTGGCCAACGTTACTGTTAAACTTGGCGATTCTAACATGCCGCCTGCGGCCGGTTCAGTAGGTTCGGTTGGTGCGGCCAGTTTTGCCAACGCCGTTAATGATGCCTGCGAAAAGATCACCAATGAATTGGTCTACAAATCGGGTAAACAGTTTTTTGTGCGCCCTACGGCTTACCAATTGATGCAGTCGGAACAGGTTACTGAATTCGAGACCCGTGCCGATGCCAAAGCACCGGCTAATGCAGGCGAATATTCCTCGCATAGCTTTAACGCGAATTTTGCCGAAGTACGGGTGAACAGCTTAACGGGTATGGTGAAAGTAACCCGATTTTTGGCAGTGGTCGGTGCCGGTAAAATATTGAACCCTAAAACTGCTCGCTCGCAAATCATTGGCGGAAACACCTGGGGCATTGGTATGGCGCTGAGTGAGGAATCATTGATCGATCCACGCTGGGGTAATTTCGCAACCCGGTCATTTGCCGATTACCATGTGCCGTCCAATATGGATATTGGCCAGATGGACGCGATGTTCGTAAACGAAAAAGATAGTATCGTGAATAAAATGGGAATTAAAGGGATAGGTGAAGTGGGCATCGTTGGCGTAGCGGCTGCTGTTGCCAATGCGATCTTTAATGCTACGGGCAAACGGGTACGGGATGTACCGATCACACCTGATAAATTATTATAAGTTGATCCAACAGACCGTTTAAAACAGATTTGATTTATTTACTTTTAATGAAGATGAGGTTTCCGTAATTTCTAAAAAAATAGATGGGTGGCATTTTCATGCCACCCATCTATTTTTATTTGGTTATTGTTCTCAAATTTTCTGTCCATCCACACATCTATTCCGGCGCAACAAATCCGGCTATGGAATGTGCTGGATCCATGCCTGTGCCCAATGCAGATTTAAGATTTTTTGCCGTAACTTCATAACTATTTTTCGCTTCAAGTTTTACTGAGAGTTCCACAATGAAATCCTTTTCCGTGCTGCGTTTGGCTTCAAGCACTTTTACGTCGGGCGATAAAATGTAGTTCGAAACCTTGTCTGCTGTAGAAGGGTCGATCGCCACGTTAAAAATAAGCTCCACCTTATCGAGGGTGAGCGCCTGTGCAACTTGTAACTGGATTAGCTTTGGAGGCGTACCGCCGGCACAAGGGGGCAGGCCGCCACCAAAAGGAGCTGATTGGATAACAAGCTCACGGCAATCAATGGACGGATCTGTGAGCGGATTGGTACCGCCCCAGTTGTCCTTATCAATAAGTTTGAAGAGCGCCATCCACTGAAGGATGCTGGCGTTAATATAGCCGAATGCGGGGTCGCCGAGCCAAAGCATACTGGTAACCTTACCAAATGCAAAACGATCAGCTTGTCCCACTGCGGAATATCCACCTAAAATTTTAGGTTCACCGCCGTAAAAACAGCCAACACCATGAGCCATGGCCATCAGGAGCCCTTCAAAGTTAAAATCGATTAGTCTTGCCAGGCCGCCTGAAACCTGCACAATCTTTTTCCCATAAGCTTCAAAGGCATACACGTTTGGCAGCACGTCAAATACATCAAGGTAAAATACTATGTCTTTATAGAAACCACTGAGCTGTGCACTTGCAATGTCAAAGAAATATTTAGGCGTAGGATCCGAGAACGGAACCTGCCGGCCATTTTTGAGGATATCCTCGGCTTGTTTTTGTGTAAGCAGCGCCTGCGCACCATGCGGAACGACTGAGGTAATACGGCTATAAGTTTTAAAACTACCGCTACCAAGCTTTTTGGAAACCTCACCATCTCCTTTGGTCTGCTTGTGAACAAACTCAAAATGGGTATTAGAAGGCTTGGCCAAATTACTTATCCCGCTCACAGCCGCGTCATAAGCTTTAGTCCCTATTAAAGGATGGACATTTTCAGGATCATTTTTCAGAGAGTTTGGCAGGCTCCCGAATTTTATCTGCATATCAAAATCCCCTGCCACTACGCCACCCGTCAGGATAAGGTGCCCATCCGGAGAGTCTTTCCACAGGTTGGCTGTCGCGATATGATGCACGGCCCCGGTATAGGTGCCAAGGCTCGCAGACCGTATTTCAACCGGCTTGCCATCTTTATCAACCAATTCCATGCCGGGAGTAAGTTTACCGGCGGTCGTGAATTTTCCATTGGATAGCAGAAAAGGCTGTTCCTGTGTACAGATCAGGTCTTTTGCTACGTTATTTCCAAAGCCGATGTAAACCATAAAAGCCTGGGGGCCGTCGCCGGTACCCATACTGAATTTAACCAAGGATTCTGACCAATCGGTCTCATCTACGCCGCGGGTGAGCACTTTGGCGCCCACCGGAATAGTGTAGATCTCTGCGTAGCCGCCAGGTACGGCCACCAGCGTATCCTTGGCAAAACATGCGCAGCAGCACCAGCACCAGCTCTGTTGCCAGTTCTTGTCCTGAGAAATCAATTTGTTGCACTCTGCAAAATAGGTTGCAGGTGGAAAATATCTGAACTGGTTCGTTACAGGGTTCCAGCAGGTAGAAACCTTCACCTGGAAATAAATAATTCCGGCTTCTACACACTCGTCGTGGTAGTCGCCGTCTACACCGGTGAGCGTATCACAGTGGTAGGGTAATCCCAGCTCATCGCAGGGTAACCGCCCTTTATCCTTAATTCTTTGTAAGCAAACATTTGGATCGTATCCCATGATTTTTGTTTTTAGTGATGAATTATTGAAGTTCAGATCGTCTAATTTTTATTGTTGCATTTTCTCCATTTTTGCTCAGAGACAAATGTCAATCGGGAGAGCGTTTATTCCGTTAAATATTGCTCCTCCCATCGGTTTAAACCGGTTTTAAACGGATGCTGGTCTGGGCAGGTATCCGTCCCCCTCCTCGCCTTCACTTTTACCACACAGCCACATTTTCCGCAAACAGATTTATTATTCATTGCGCCGGCAATGCTGTAAAGGGCATTTTGATTTGAAGATGGCACCCGCAGATTGGGACAAACGTTACAAGCGTTAATCCTGCGCTCGTAGGTTTCATTTGACACCGTAGAAAAACCGGTACCTGCCCATTTCAGCAGCGACCGAGCTGCTCGTTTCACAAGGGTAGCTGCCGGAATGTCGCTCCCCTCCTTTTCTGCAACGGGAGGTGGATGGTCAAGCAAATAAGTAAGGTACTCTGTCTCATTTCGCACCACCAGGAGATTGTGCGCGTAGTTCGGATCTGCCAGTGCGGTACGGAGCGTTCTCTCCGGCACGGGCTCATCCAGGCCCAGGATCGCTGCCATCTCGATGCATTGTTCCTGAAGCTTTCGTTCATTCGCGTTTTCGTTCATATCTAAATCTGAAATAAATTTTTTTATATCTATTATTAATACAACTTGGCATTATACAGCCCGATCAATTGCACATTCAGGAGTTTTTTTCCATCAATATGTCCATCCTTCAAAATAGTTTTAATAGCATCGCTATTGAGGTCGAACTCCAGCTTCCAGCTTGTGGGAAGTTTTTTTGCATCCCAGGTAATGCTGCTAATTATCCCCTGGCCTTTATTCAATGGAGGGGTACCGGTAGTAGTACTGTCTGCCACCAGCTTCAGAAATGTCGATCCATCCATTACGGTAACCCCTTCGCCGAGCTCGAGCTGCAGGATAATGGTGTAATAGTTAAAGCTGTTGAAAAAGCCTATCTGTGTCGGATCAATTTTAAGCGTGAGCGTTTGTACGGCGGCATTTTCTGTATCCATAAGGAATGCAACCCACGCGCTGCTTTGCATATTGCCATTTACGAGGATGCCACCACTTAAGGGGTATTTCGCCAGTTCGGCCTTAACATCAGTTTCCAGTTTCCCGTCAAAAAAGGCTGTATATTTCAACGTGATGATCACATCAGACAACTGGTTGAAGTCGAACCGGTTGGTCTCCTTAGGCATACTGAGCTCCCAGTCTGAAACTGCGCCGGTATTTTCAAAGGGAAGGTAGCGGGGGTCCTGGAAATCCATAACGAACATTCCTGAATCATCCACGCCTTTTGAAAGGGCGATGCTTTGGTTTACACCCCAATCTTCGCGAAGGCCGGTGGATGGTTTGGGATTTTGGCTGCTCAGCAGATATTTTACGGCCGCAATCGCATTGCCATCCGTTACCACATAATTCTTGGTTTGTTTCAGGATGGCTTTCACATCCTGGTATGGCCCGAGCACCGCAGGAATTGAAACAGAGATCGTCTTGATCTTGCGGGCGTACTGTCCTGGATAGTCATAATCAAACAGCGCTTCAGTAAACTGGAATGAGCACTTGCCTGTATTGACAAGGCTAAGCAAGGCGTTAGGCGCAAGCATCGAAAGCGGGATAGTCTTTACTATATCCAGTGTCCGTACATCGCCCGCCCTGAATGCGCTGTCCATGCGGTTCAAGGCCAGCCTCAAACCTTCTCCCGCTGTCAGCCCTTTATGCAAGCTGTCCCAGTAGTCAAATGAAAGAAAACGCTGTGTGCTGTTCAATTCATATTGGAAGGATGCTTCGGCCTGCCGGGCTGCTTCAAGGGCCAGCGCGTAAGTTTGGAAGTAGGTACCGCTGAGGCTGCCGATCATCCATTGGTATAATTCCTGGTTCGTGAACTTGTCCTTGAGATAGGTTTCCACTACCTTGTTCTGTTCGATAGTTTTGAGGTGGATAGTCAGGTCTTGCTGTGCCGAGGCGAGTTGATAGTTTGTGGCGTCGATCTGTTGCTGAATATTCTGCGAATCGTATACCGCCTGCTGTTTTTGCAGCCCCCATTCCTGGCCGCGGCGTTCATATCCCCCCATAGTGGCAGACTGCTGTGAGACAAAGGCGCTTACGGTCGCCCCGATTTCAAACGCGCCTGAAGCGGCATTCACTGCGGAGCCAACCTGTATTCCGCCATAGGTCATCGCGAACGGTGAACCTACCTGAGGTATCGCAAATCCTATGGAGGCAGCAGTCTTGCTGATCCCCGCCAGGATGTTGAACGCCAGCCCGGCTGCAGCAGCATCCAGACTGGTCTTTTCAAAACCGCTTAATCCTGCGTCAATCAGCTCAGTGTAATAGGTCAGCCTGTTATTGGCCGATGCAAGGGAGCTGTTTAGCCCTGCAACTGTTGCCTTTAATTCAGATATCCGGTCCTCCTTTATCGTGGTAGTCATATCCAGTATCTGCCCTTGCTGATTTGCCTGCAACGCTGAAAGGGCTTCGGCATCATTCTTTTCCAGTGCACCTAACAAGGCGCTGCCCAGTTCAATAAGGGTGCTACACAACATGGCAGATACGCTGCTGATAGATGTATAGCGATAAGGCGAGATCTTTGGCTTTGAATCGGTGAGCATTTGTATATTATTGCCCGCTTTAGCCGCTTTGATAAGGTCAAGCGGGTTAAGCGGCGGCTCGAAGAGCGGCAGTTGCCTGAATATGCCATTGATGTTGAGGGAGTGGTTTATCTTATACATGCGGTCTTCTACCAGGTCCCAGCGTCTCATCAGGTCGGCGTTTTCCGGCACACAGAAATAGACGTTCAGATCGTTAAAGGCATGGCCGAGCATCGGAGTGTCTGACCCTGTGCCTGATCCGGTAAAGTGCTCCAGCTCGATCAGGAACTGCGGGATGCCGTTTGGATACTTCGCTGCAATCTGGTTGAAAGTCAACACAACATTTTCTCCGGGGCAAACCCCCACCTCCTGCGGACGCGGGCCAAGCAGATTGTACGCATAAACATAGATCATATAAGCCGCCGTGATGGATTCCCAGGTATCCTCAGTGAAAAGGTTATCGCCCCAGGCCACCAGGTTATCTATGTACTGTATCAAAGTTGCTTTTTCAAATGCACCTATCCTCAGCCTTGCTATTGCAAAGGGGTCGAAAGGATCATCATTGTAAACCCGCATCGCCGGGTTTTTATCAGACAGCATTTCCTGCAGGCTTTCCAGGTTGTGGGTGCGGAATGGCCTGAATTGCCAGTAATGCCCTGACGGTGCATTCAATTGATAATTCAACAGGATGTTACGGACCATTGTTATCTGGTCATCAGTAAGGCTCGGATCAGCAACTTTCAGAAAAGCCAGGTCAGTGGTGGCTTTGAACCCGGGGTTTACTTCACCAATTGCATTCAAAATGGGTGCAGCCGGGTCGCCTATATTATGGGTTTTCAAACTGCTCACAATGCCGGTGGCTTGTTGTATAAATATCTTCCCTTCTGAATCCTGCACAATGGCCTCCGGTGTAACATATTCCTCCCGGATAGTAGGATTGAATATATATTGGTGCCAGGTTGTAGCGTCAGGGAATTTCTGGTTGATCTTTAGCGTGTATGACACCAGCATGGGGATATGATAAAAGATCTCCCAATAGTATTGACCATAAAGTCCATCGAAATCCACTTGTGTTGCATCCAGCGCCGATGGCCATACAAGGTTGGTTACCGAGGGTTTAAACCTGTCGAACGGAAGCACAGGAACAACCGGTATCTGCTGCGTTTTCAGACTAAGCAGTTCGTCTACCCCGTTTACGAACAGCGCACGACTGATCTTGTTGATGGCGCCGGTAGAAAGACGTACCACATCAAATACAAATTCGGCAGTAGTAGTATTATTTTTTGCGTCGCCGTCGTTATTGTAAGTAAGCTGGACCGCTTTCGGACAAGCAGCCAATATCTTATAAACCGAGGCTATTTGTGATTGCGAAACTTTATTAGCACTTAACAGGTTGCCCAGTGCGGTCATCACGTTCCTGCCTGTAAGCAGCGTATCATCAATCCTTCCAACCGGATCAATGATGCTGAATTTCATCAATGCCTTGAATATATCTTCCGAAACAGGTTCGCTTACCCCTACAGGAACAAAATCCTGTTTAAAAATAATCGCTGCGTTATTGAACGCGCGGTACACGTAACCAATTTGCACATCCGTCATTTCCTCCAAATCCACAAAAAACTCCAGGGTGCTGTAAAAATTCTGCCACGTCGCCTCCATCGTCGGCCTTCCATTAGATATCAGGCTAAACTTTATCAGGCGGTCATATATTTTTTTAGATAACGCTACACTAATGTCTTCCTCTTTTTCAACAGGATCGTAAACCTTGTATTTCATGATGGCAAATGCCTGTGTTAGCAGCGGGTCGCCAATACGCAGGCCGAGCGCAAAAGTGCTGAACGCAGTTTTCTCTATCGATTTGGGTTTAGGGGCCAGCAGGAATATTTCATCGCTAACGGTAAACATAAACCATCCGGGTTGCGTTGCAACTGGCACAATATTACTGCCCTTGACTTGGCTGAACAGGGGTGTCGCCTCCATGTGATTGAAAAGTACCTGTAGCACAGCAGAGAATTGCACTGGCCCAAAAGAATCATAGGCGGTGATACCCTCCAATGACTTATACAGGTCAAGCGTAATCATGGCAGGCAGGCTTACCAGCCCGTTTGCGTCAATTACCAGTGCAGTTTTCAATGCAATAAATATTTGGGTACTGAGGTCTGAATTGATACCGGTAGTTATAAAGGAATCCCCGTCCAGCTGTGTAGCCTGGCTGGTTGAATCAAGGCTACTGGCCATTTGAGCTTTACGGTTACAGCTAATGGCTTCTGCACAACGGGCAATTTGCATCACTTCACCCGAGCTTTGCAGCTCTGCCTGGATATTGGATAAAGGCCCGTTAGCCAGGTAAGGATCGTTCATTATAAATTCTTCGTGCTGAACCAGCACATCATGCTCAAGGCTTGCATTGATCATGCGTACCTTCATTAATGGCAGATAGCCGGTGTTTTGCCCTACGATCATCCGGTTGTGATCTTCTGCCCTGACATGCAGGTTGGCCCAAAAGGCTGCTGCATTGGGATCGGTTGTTGGAGATGAGACCTCTGCATCCACTATCGATCCTGTGTTCGCTATGTTCGGTCCGTACATTACAACCAACCGTTCTGAACCTGCCTTATAAGATGGCGGGGTAACGTAGTTGTCGGCATTTACGCTAAAGGCAAATACTTTATTCCAATCCGGATCATCCAGGTTGAAGTCTCCTTCAAAAATAGGCGAGTTCTTCAGGTTGATCTTCCGGCTGTCATCCGCATTAAAATAAATCGTTTCCTGGTCAACAAGTATTTGGGGTTGTACCCACTCGCCATCCTGATTCAGGAAGGAATATTTCAGCGTTGCCGTATACACAAGGCTGTTATTCGTAGTTACGTCCCCTTGTGTGCCAGAAACTGAAGAGCTGTTGTTCTTTGTAATTTCGGCCCAAAAAATGAATGGACGGTTGAATGCATAGATTAAACTGCAATTAGGAGAATTAATGGTAAGGTCTATTTTTTCCCAGGGAGTCCATGGCATAAATTCCGGCTGCTCACAATAGTAATAAACATAAGGGCCTGTTTTGGTGCGTGACAGCAGGTAGATCGTGTCTCTGTTTTCAATTCGATTGCGGTAGGCGTCCACCGGCTTCAACTCCGCTACGGCCGAAAAACCGTTGATATAGCTGCTGAAAGCCGAGCCTACATAGGCCTTGGTGATATCGCCCTGTTGCAGGGTTTTGGACAGAGCCGCAAACTGGGGCGTTACATTTTTGCGAAGCGTAGGGATGAGATAATTCTCCGGGTAAACAAATATCTGGCGGTTGGCTTCCCAAACCCTGTAATTCATCATCCACTCCCACCAGGGCTCCAGTATGTTGCTCATATCAAGTACGCCGGGCTCAAGCCTTAGCCGGCAGCGCTGGAGATAAGTCTGGCAGGCATTCAACGCCTCTTTTACATATGAGATGCTCGTTTCGGGGCCCATTTCTACATCCGTGAGCAGAAACTCATACACGTTGCGTACTGCCGTAATATCTTTATAATCCGAATTAAGCTCGGCCAGCACAAGGGGTAACAAAGCGTCGCGCAGATGCAGCGCGAGGTCGCCTGAAAGTGTTGCCCATACGCCAGGCCACCCCTGCCCATATAACCCCGCGATTTTATCAATGAGCTGCCCGCATGTCTTCTTATATAATTCCCAGTTCCCGGTTGCAGGTTTTGCGGCCAGGGTCACAAGGCTGTCAATTAATTCGGGGTTCGCCCCCAACTTGTCCATCAGCGTAATGCAGACCTGCAGGTCCTGTAGCTTTTGGCATATAACCGTATCCGCTTTTAGCGGCCCTTTTAGCAGGCTTTCCACATCGCGAGGTAACCAGCCTGTGGCATTTTGCAGCGCATTCAGCTGATCTTCCAGAGGGGCATTTTTTGAAGCCAGTGCGATGTAAACCAACAGGTTTTGTTGGAAGTCGCCATAAGCCTTCATCATAACCTGCACCATGCTTATCCATTGAACAGACTGTAAACCTATGCTGTCAAACTTATCAGGCAGGCCATAAGCCCCCGGATATCCGGCTATACCTGCCATCATCCCGGCAGGCAGGGCAATGTCATCTGATAGCGCGATCCAGCGGGATACCCATTTTAACACATCGCGTACATATGGTCCGTATTTCGGTGTCTTACCATCTGTATCGGCTGTCATAAATCCATCTTCCCATGTAGTTACACCGGTGGGTTTTGTTACTGCCGCCACGGCCATTTCACGTACCGCGGTGATACGCGGCACATCGGCGCCAAAAAGGATGGCTATCTGGGCGGTTATGTCGCTGCCTGTTTCCGGGGTACCAGGCTTCACGTTCACCCATAAGGTGCGCAGCCATTCATCCACCCGGTCGGGCTGATAACGTGGATTCACATACACCGTCAGATTGCCGTTTATAATGTAATCCATGTGATAAGGATTGACGCCTTGGTCATCCATCCAGCGTGCGGTTTTAACCAGCTTGTTAAGCTCGGCAGCGCTGGGCCACTGAGGATCGGCCGGCTTCATGATCTGTAAAAAGAGGACATATGCCTCCATTCCCATCCGCAGGCTGCGGCTGAGCAAGGCGTGACGGTATAGTACGGAAAGTACATCCACCGTCAAGTCCTTTTCCGTCGTTCCATAAAGATATTTTCCAAGTGTGTTTGCATCGTTGAGAGTCATGCCGAGACCAGGCAAAACCCGGTTGATAGATGCGGTGTTATCTTCTTCGGGTTTTTCCGGCGTCCATTTCAGCGGTGTAATGGTATAAAGCGAGTTCAACGGGTTCTCCGAAGGGCGGTAAGCAGGTTTAGATGCAACTACACCCGCAGAATTGAAAAGTGTATCAAAAGCTGAGCCGCTCCCGTTTATTACTTTGCCATATGTTTTGATTGGCCCAAGCATCATAGAAGCCGTGGCCAAGTCCATATCCAGGAGCTCGGCGCTTTCCAGCAATTGACTAAGTTCAGCAATTGCGGTATCGTCTAATAAAGGATTGGCGCCTTTTTTTATGCAGCGCAAGGCCCAATCGGTATCAATTACCGTTTGCCCGATGGCAGCAGCTAACCGCTTGATCCTGTTTATCTGGTCCAGTGGCACCACATCCAGGTTGGTCAGTACATAAGGTCCATCGTTTACGGGCTGTTCAATCTTGACCCATTCGCCATTAAGCCCTTCGTTAATATAAAAATGCTTCTGCAACCCGGCTGCCTTTTCCGCATCATTCAGGTCCTGGTCTAATAGCTTCAACAGATCTGCAAAGTTTATCCAGGTCTTCTGTATAAATGTATCCGCATCTTTAAGCTTGGTGATGTCTGTTACATTATAAAACGGGGCGATATCGGCAGCAGTTTGGAGTTGGGTGATGACAATTTTTTGCTGTTCGGGAGAAAGCGTGAGCCCGCGCGCGTATGAAATTGCGTCAGGCTGCTTCCACGCCAGCAGAATATCACCGTAGGGCGCTTCGGCCTTGTTAAGCAACACATTGATCTGGTCCAGCGGATAATTGAAAGGTAACTGTATGGGGTAGATCAGCGTGGTGGCCATTGCTTCTATAACCTGATCGGGCGTAGTTTTTTCAAGATAATCCTGGGCATAAGCGGTCAGCCTTTCATTCACGATCTGAAGATAAGGAACCAGGTCGTTGGTTTTGGTGCAGCTAAGCTCGATCTCCCCGATGTCGGGCCTGCGGGAAGTGAAAAGAAACTCCGGAAGAATGGTGCTCTTATTGGGCTTGGTAACGTATTCTTCAATAATACGCTGCAGATCAACCAGGTAAGCTGCCGCGCCGAAAACAGAACGGCATTCCTTACAATTGCAATAGTCCAGGGTGCCAAAAAGGTCCTGGTAGCTGGGCAGGTTCGAGAAAGTTTTCTCCACATCGGAACTGACGTTATTCAGTACAGAACCGCGGTATAAAGGAGACGCCACGGTGCCACGGATGGAAGCCCAGAGGTGCATGGACTTGTTGCGGACGCCTGTGGCGCGCTTATGGAGATCCTCCGCTTCATGATTTTCCAGGCCCAGCTCGCCGGCAAATTCCTTTACGAATTTTTCCCTCGGTATAATAGCCAAATGATTAGCAGATGTGATGCCTTTACTCATCAGCGTTTGTACTACCCTCCCGCTTGAATGGAGCTTATCCAGCCGCTGCTTTGCCTGCAGGGCTTTCACCGTTGGCGCTTTAGCATGTGTATCCAGCTTCAATTTTTTCAGCGTGGGCTTGTTGAAAAGGTCCGCTGAGTGGATGTCAAGGTCAGGATTGTCATCTGTGAATGCCTGGGCCAACTTGAACGTTGCCGGTTGATTCGCGTTATTTTTTGAGGCCATGTTGACTTTGTTTATACCGTTTGATTAATTTTTATTTTGTACGGCTTATGCCTAATGTTTTCCATGTCTTAGTAAGCTGTGCATATTCTGTCGGGAAAAGTGTTTTTATTACATCCTGCCCGAAATCTGTTCCGGCTAACTTCAAAGTGGGCACCATCTTCTGCGCTGAAGCCTGAGATTGAAGCCTTACATAGATGCCATTTTCGTTAAGCAGGTTAATAGCGTCCCAAAAATTAGTGGCCTTGGAGGATGTGTCTGACGTAAGGGTTTTGGGCAGATCGTAAGGCCGCAGGAATTTTGTCCGGAGGAGAAAAGTCCCCACACCTAATTCCGTTTCCAGGAATTTTTTAAAGGATACAATCGTACCCACACAGCCCAGGCATGGCGAAAAATTGATCCTCAGACTGAACACCGCCTTTCCGCCCACGTCGCCTGTATTACCAGTACTACTTGGCACCCCATAAGTGCTTCGGAATTTGCCGAATGTTTTGCTCACCGCATAAGCTGTCCTGAAGGAAGAGATGTTCCAGTCTTCCGCATGGGGATTGATCTTCAATCCCTTTTGATTTTCCGTGCCTACCTCCGGAAACGACAGCGTCTTAAAGGCAGGGCCGTTCTTCCCGGTTTGGATGGCAACGCCGTTTATCTTCAGAATGGCGATCACCCCGGTTTGGGAAGTAACGTAGCTTTTGCGAATAGCAGGGGTAACTGCCTTTACTCCAGTAGGGTACCAGCTTTTTCTTCCTTTTGTACTCTTTCCGTCCAGGTCGGTCTGCTTTGCTTTCTTCCTCACTTTTGATTTTGGAAGCTCCCATTCCCGCTTCCGCTTTTTGGTGCGGCCATCCGGGTCATTGTACAATAAAGGATTATTACTTACATAACAGTAAAGGTTAAGCCCATCCTTTTCGCCAACAGGGTCCGCATTCAACCACCTCCCCAGCCAGGAAATGAAATAGCGCGCCCCGTAATAATAAAGTCCGGTACTGTCATCGCATTCTTTCCCCGAATAGCGGTAATCCTTCAGGGATACTTCAAGTTCATTATCGCCGGCAATGATGGCTGTGCCTCCAAATGGAAAATACTCTTCGTAGCTGATAAGCTCACCATCCGCGTCCATTTCCATCGATATTGAGCCATTACTGTTGTCCATCTGGAAGCGTATACTGCGGCTGCCCGTTTTTTCCACTTCCCGTTTCCTGTCGTCCTGTTCCCAGTAATGGATTATGGCCACACAGGTCTTGTCGTCCATAATCCTCAGCGTACGCCGTTCCATCGTTAGGGTAGAGACCCCTTCGGCGACCTGGTAATTCTGCTTTACTTCATAATTACCAATATAGATCTTCCGCGAAATTTCGGTTACTGCGCCTCCCTGCGCCATGCGCTCGTTTACTTTGAGCGTGCGGTCTTCTGCGCTGTCATAAACATAATAATCAGAATCATCGGGTTCCTCGGGCCTCTCGATGATCCCCGCACGCACTAAGTTTTCGCAGCAGTTAAAGGAAAGAGCGACTGTGTTATTAATAGCAATTTGCCGTTGGTTGCCGCAGGCATCGTACTCCACGTCTTTCAGGTGGTTATTGTTGTTGTTTACCGGGGCATCAACCGAGAAGGAAGAACTGGCCGCAGTATGTTGCTTACGTACCAGGTTGCCCGAGTCGTCGTAAGTATAGGTTTCCATATAGTTTTCCAGCGCACTGCCATCACCGGGCGCGGGCAACTGGCTGAAAATGGATTGTTTGAAGCTTTCCTGCGTAATGTTATTCTTATACGTATTTGCATTAATGCCGGGATGCTGCCGCCCCGTTGCACTAATAAGCCTGTAAAGCGCATCATAGGTGTAATCCGACATAGGGTCAACCTGCTGATTTTTATAGAAAACGGTTTGGACGCTGTAATCCCAGCTCCGCGTGAGATTCCCTACCGGATCATAGGTGTAATTGATGTCCTGCACGATCGAATCATTTCCTAACTGCCGTGTGCTTAACAAGCGGCTGAGGAACTGGGTAGTCCATTCATAAGTATATGAAGTCTGTATACCATTGCCGTAGCGGATCTTCTGCCTTTGGCGGTTGGCATCATATTCTATCTGGCTTACTATCTCTTGTTTAAAGTTGTCTTTACTGCTTACCTCAATCCTGTCGAGCAGCCCGGCTATGTTATAGTTGAAACTTGTAACGGAACCATCCGGTGTGCCTTCTGTGAGAAGATCTCCCAAAGCGTCGAATGTAAATGAAAGGTGATATATCTCCGGCTCCAGCTCCACATTGTTTTTCCAATTAGCAGGCGTCTTATAATCCTTCACTACCTGCCGGGAGTTTTTCAGCACATTGCCCCTCATGCTGTACTGCAGGCTAAGGCTGCTGCCGGATAGATCTTTTTGTTCATAAAGCTGGCCACGAAGGTTGGCCGTGTCTGCAGCACTTTGCGCCTCTCCGTAGGTAAACACCTCTACAAGGCTAAAGTCTTCATAATCAATAACCGGCCCGAGATACTCAATCAGCTTGATATTGAGCTTGGTTTTGCGGTCCAGTCTGTCATAAACAATGAGCTGACAATAATTGCGGGCGCTGATAGACCAGCAAAGCTGAGAAAAGATATTATTGAAGAAACGTTCCAATCCAGCATCTGTGCTATCGCTGGAGGCATAGCTTTCTATACCCATGGGATATAGGTATTTAAAGTTATAATAGGCTGTCCCGTTATCAAGGTTTGATTTAAAAAGACGTGGGTCAATAATCAATGTTTTTCTGCCTTGTGTATCCTCTTCTACGAAAGTAGCAAGCTGCTTTCCCCCTTCTTCTGTCTGTATCTCCCGGATACGGCCAGCTGCGTTATCCAGCACATAAATAGCCGGCGTGTTATAAAACCGCGCCGCTTTGTCCAAAGCATTCTTTTCATCCTTCTGCGCCTGCGTGGGGTCGGACGGATAATTTGCCATGAACCATTTGTAATATTCCGAATCAAGCACAGTATCGTCCTCATCGAAATGTGATTCCTCCCAGGCCGTATATTCCACCTTTGTAAAAAAGCCTTTAGGCGTATCCTCACGTACAAGCCGCTGCAATGGGTCGTAATAATAGCGTGCCGGCGGAGGAACAATCCCCTCTTCCGTAATCTCTTTTTGTGTTTCGTAATGCGGGATATTACTGAAATAAGCCAGGTATTGTTCAGCTTCAAGGCCCTTATTGTTATAAACCGTGCGGCCTGATACCAGCCAACGGGTTCCAGTTTCGGCCTGGCGTATTTTACCCTTGCTTCTTAAAAGTGCGCCCTTTCCATCTCTCATGACGGCCGCGCCCTGTTCCACCCGCATTTTATTCTCAATGATCTTGCCCTGGCCATCGCTGAATTCGATCTCGGTGCGGCAACTGAAAGGCGAAGTTCCATCGTTCAGATGATAATAATTATAACGTTGCAGGCTGACCGAATTCGGCGGTTGAGGACTCTGCTGTAGAACAACAGAGCGGTCATACGCATGGAGATCATAAAAGAAAAAGGATAATGCACCTTGTAAATAATATTCAGCGTTATTAACAACATCGTCAAATGTGATGGGGCCTCCATCGCCCGCCTTATCTCTGCGGATGTACTCTGCAGGCAAACCTTCATATTCATATAAGCGCATGGCGCCGCAGGCCTTTCCCTCCTCTTTACCGAAAAGAGAACTGGCGATCACCTTGCCGAAAGGATCGTAAAGTACCTGGCTCACATTATTATTGATGTCGATGATCTGCCAAGGCTGCATTACCTGGTAATCAATCTCCGCGCTTGTTACATTCTCTGTTTTTTCGTCGAGGTACAGCCGGGATTTTATTGCCGCAAGAAAATAAGAATCGTATTCCAGCGTGGAACTTCGGTACAGCTCTGAAGCAGGGCTCACAAATGAATTCTCCACCTTCCAGGGCATAAAGAAGCTATCAGCATCTTTAAAATAATGTTGCACCAATCCCCTGTTCTCATAATATCCACGGGCCTCGTTATAACTATACCCGCCCTGACCCAATATAACATCCTCGCTCAGCCGGTCCCCATAGATTAAATTGATGTTATCCCTGGTGTAAATTTCCTGGGCCTGGTGATGGAGCAACGCCCGGGATGAAATTTCACCTTCGTTTAGCGCTTTGTCCTGGTCTTCGTTCCAGAAATAAGAGGTGCTCCAGCTCAGTTGCGATACATAAGGCCCTGTCCACCCGACGGGTGGATTACCCAGATAGGGCACTATTTCAGTAAAAGCACCGGCCGCCTGTTTACTGATCTCCTCATAGCTGAAATACTTTGCTTTACCAAGATCCAGTCCCAGCAAGTCAAATTCCTGCTGATCATATAAAAGGCCCCGGTACCAGTATGCCTGCTCCTGGCTTGTGTTGATATAAAGACTTGCATTGGCAGTGGCTTTAAGCATTTTCTGTTCCGGGTAGATAGTAACAGATGGTGTTTTTACATCCCTCCGGCCCAGAAATACCGTACAGTTTTTGGTTACTTCGCCGCAAAGCGGATCTACTTCCAGCGTAAACTCCTGCCTGGTATTTGGGTCTGCCGGATTGCGCTCGTAATTATACTGTATGGTTTCCCGGCTATCTATCCTGTATACCCCGTGTGCATGCTCTTCCGCCGCCTGGATCAACTCCACAGTGTAGTTGGATTCTTCGACATAGTAGGGATAAGCAGCTGCGGCAGAGTTATCTAATCCATATATTTCCTGCCTGATCTGCTTATCTCTCAACGCCGCATAAGCCTGCCGGAGCGTAGCCTCCCCGTGCCGATAAACCGCTGCAGTAAAGTGGCTATTGGGGAAATTAAACGCCTCTTTATCCTTGTCGAAATATTCCTCCCCGTACTGTTTAAGTAATGCATCATAGTCAGCATAGGCGCCTGTGAGGTACCAACTGCGCGTGTAAACCGGCGAAATGGAAGTGTACGGCTCTTTACCATTTTCCCCAGGTTCGCAATCCCATGATTCTACGTAACCGAAACCCCTGAAAGCTCTTTCTTGCGGATCATAATATCCATCATGCCAGGCATAGCGGCTAACGCTGCGTATTTCCGATATTTTGTCGTAGGTATTGATCTCCTCCACTACCTGCACCGGGAAGGGAAGCACAGTAGGCCATGGCCGTCCCTTAAGTTTGTCCTGCATCGCATAGCGCGACGAGGTGCTATATTTAATTGTTGTTAGCGTGCCTAAGTGATTTTCAATATTGCATAGCAGATAGGGTTTAATACTTTGTACCCATTCGCCGTTTCCCGCCTGGGTTTCGCCGGCGAAATTATACCAGTACTGTATGGGCACCGGAGTTATCTTTGTGAAGACAAGGCAGGATGTTCCGTTGCCAAGAATATCAGCAAAGTTGATCTGATCGAGCGTGCTGAAAGGGGCGGGCAGATATATTACTATAGGTTTTGAAAAGGAATTGCCTGATTGATTAAGGTAAGCCTGCACCCGGTCGGGATATACATAGACCAGATCTGCCATACCAGAACCGTCAATATCTGTAAAGAAAACGCGTGCAGCATCAAAATCCCCGCCGAAATCCGGCGGATTGCCCAGCGTAACCACTTCGTCAAAATTTCCATATCCCAGCGACGGCCAGCACTGTACCGATTTATTGGCTACCCGCACGCGGTGGGCCATTCCATCTCCAAAGATGTTAGCAAAGCCCACATATTCAACGGGATCTTGCAGGGGATTCGTCGGGATGTTGTTCACGTTCGGTACTATCCTCAAACTTTCATAGCCCTTCTTCCCTTCCGAATTATAAATGCGGATATCTTCAGTTCCAATCAGCAGCAAATCGGATTTCCCGTTACCTCCCAGGTCTGCACTTTCCATTGCAGGATTGGCGTAATCCGTTGGATACTTGTCAAACGGTTGAAATTTTTGCCAGGCAACCCCTCCCTGCAGCTCATAAAACCCGGTCTTATTTCCATCTGCAACTACCAGTTCCATTTCCCCGTTTCCATCTATATCCTGTATAGAGGCGATACCTCCGCCCAGATCCTTGTTCGCCGGAAATTTCGACAGGCTTTCAGGCCTTTTGAACTTTCCCTCTCCTTCCGGTTCCAGGTACATTACAGACTGTCCGTCGGTATAGAGCAATCCCGGTATACCCTCCCCATTCAAATCCACTGGGAAAAATTGCTGCGGACCGAGGAGGCCGGGAATATCATAGCCCCCGCTGGTCATGATCTTGAATTCCGGCCGCTCAGGAGGGTTGAATTCAGACCAGCCAAACTCAAGCGGAGGAAGATCCTGCGTTTCGAATGTGCCCGTTAATGTTTTACGAAATGCCCTCAGTCCTGCTTTCTTCAACTTTGAGATTCCATTAAAGCGAATGGGGTCATACGACTCCCGGTTATCATATTCCAGGATACCGGCCTTAACCAGGAAGGGCGATCCAAGTTCCTCCTCAAAATAATGAAAGAGGAGTATGTTCCGGCAAAGCCTGAAAGTCCTGATCTCGAAGCCACTGCGATAAGAAGAAAAAGGATCAGGGCGGCAGCTCCAATCCTGCACGGGAGTCCATGCTGTCAGGGGATCGTTGATATCGTATTCTCCATAATCAAAGATGATGGCAAAAGCTTGCCCTGTACCGTCCTTTTTTTTATAGTTTCCGTATTCAATGCGATGTATGTAACGCTGCGCTGTAATAGAGCGATTGGTTTCATAAACATCTTTCGGGACATTTTCATCATTCTCCTCTTTATAAGTATAAACGATGCGGTTGCGTTTGGGATCAACAGATTCATCTACTAACCACTCAAAAATCTGGCTGGGATCAGCTGGATTAAATATCCGCGAAGCCGCGCTCCTGCCGAAATAGGATATAACGTTCTCGCGGGAGGTGACCTTCCAGTACTGGTCGTCGCTTTCTTCTTTTTTCCACCGCTCTATCTTTGAAAATGCCGCCTCGATGCGGGGCAGGTACGTGCTCACCTCATAATTTATGCCACCCAAGTTAATGTTATACGGGTTAGGGTTGTCAGCCGCGCTTTTTTTCAATACAAGTTCACCTTGACCGCTCATTGTAAACCCATCGAACCCGTCATAGCGGGGAATTCTTTTCTCGGTATTAAGAGAAATTCTTGGTAGCGAAAGAGAGAAACCAAGGCCGAATTCAGTATTGCCTGCACCTGAACTATAGTCGAGATTGACCTCAAGCTCAAAACCCCGTGCAGGTGTTACAGGAAAAGGAATGGAATAAGAGCCCGTACCACTGAATATATTGGCTTTGTAAGCATCGCCCATGCTGCGCATACCCCCACCGCCTTTTGGCAGGTTGATCTCATTATAGGAGACTTGTTTCATTTTTCCCGCTGGGTTCGCAGAGTTATCGTTCATAGCTGTCAAATGATAAGGATCTACCATGGTAGGTGCTGGCAGATGGCATTCTGAAGAAATGGGTAAAGGGTTATAGCGCGCTAACCCACAACAAGTGTCCTGGGAAAGGCATTCCAAATACATCGTTCCATTGCTGTCGCTGGCCAGAGATCCCCTCAAAGTCAGTCATGTTGCCCGGAGGGTTGAACATTTTTAATTTCATGTGAATAAGGTTGGTTTATCTAGGTTTGATAAAAGGAATACTTTAGTTAAAGCTATTTTTAATTATTAATAAATGCAGTAGGTATTTTCACGGTATTTTTTAAGCTAAAAACAGCTTATTTTAAAAAGCATTGACATTCAAAAATCAATCACCCGGTTTACCTGGAAGCCATCACCCGGGGTTTTCGGCAAATCTTATCCTGCTCGCTCACCCCTGGCATATTCATATTGTTACAATGATTAAGCACTATGTTTTATACCTTGTACCAGTAAATCCATCTCAACATGTTATTTAAGATCAAAGTATTTTGCAGTAGCATACTGTTATCGCTGAGCGCGCTGCTTTCAGCTGCGCAGCAAATAAATTATCCTCCCGCAAATCAGGTGGCGGCTGATTTTAAAAAGCTGCTGGAGCGGCCGCGCGTTCCGCTAAACCCCGCCTTCGAAGTAATCAAAACAGATTCGGCTATCATCGAGCATGGTTTTATTTACAGCGAAAAGAGCGAACGGGTACCCATCCTGATTTACAAACCGGTTACGGGAGCAAAAGCATACCCCGCCGTTATTTTTTTACACGGCACAGGCGGTAAAAAGGAGGACAACAAAAAGATCCTGTACCAGCTGGTTAAAAGAGGCATTATGGGCGTTTCTATTGACGCCCGCTTTCATGGAGAACGGGTTGCCGGCGGCGCGCATGGTTCAAAGGAATATGTGGCAGCGGCAACCGCCGCCTGGGAAAATAAAGACAAAACCCGCCAAACCCACCCCTTTTTGTTCGACACCGCGTTTGACCTATGGCGGGTGACCGATTACCTGGTCAGCAGGCCTGATGTCGATCCCAATCGCCTGGGCATGGGCGGCATCTCCATGGGCGGTATAGAAACATGGCTTGCCGCATCAACAGATCAGCGGATCAAAGTGATCGTGCTGGATATTTCGGTACAAAGCTTTAAATGGTCGTTAGATAACGATAAATGGCAGGGACGTGCCGGTACGATCAAGGGTGCACATCTGCAGGCCGCTAAAGATCTGGGCGATTCGGCCTTAAACAAACGGAACGTAAAGGCAGTATGGGATAAATTGCTGCCCCATATTACCGGGGAATTTGACTGTCCGTCATTACTGCGGCTGATGGCACCACGGGCCCTGCTGGTTGTCGGCACCGAAAACGATCCAAATTGTCCACTGCCCGGCGCAAACATCGCTTACGCATCAGCCATGCAGGCTTACACCTCCAAAAACGCGAACAACAAAATCAGTCGTGATATAACCCCAAAACTATTCCATACCTCCACGCCCGAACATTTTAAAATGACACTGGATTGGTTTAGCAAATGGCTGTAGTTGCTGGCTTTTGCGGCTTGCACTCAGAATTGGCGGGCTCTCTTTGTTCAGGCTGAATTTGTCTTGACTGCTTTGGAGGTGCTTGTTGCGTTATAAAATAGGCACCTGTGGAAGGGAGGGTTGGAATGGAAACCGCATTAGTAATCCTTGGCCAGATACGGGTTGTTTTGGTTATGCGCGGTTCGTCTGTGGCATAAGTCGCCTGAAGTATCTTTTCTTGTTTTTCTGCGCCGATATCGACGGTTTCTTTGGATCGTTCAAAGGCTAAAAAAGAAAGGGCAAGCGATGAAAAATCAAGCTTGCCCAGTTAGGTGCGCCCACCTGGGCTACACTTATATCTCTATTTTGCACTGAATATCAATCACTTACAAGGTTCACAAAAAGCCTGGTGGCCGTTTTGGGCGTTCCCAGCCATAACAATATTCTTGCGATGTTATAGGGATTAAAGGATTCCTGCATTTTGAAACCTATCTATTACTCAACTACAGAGCATTTTGAAAACATTCAGTGATTAAGCGACAACATTCTGTAGTCCAGACACATTGCCTCCAACTGGTATCAACACCTTTGCTTCGGCACATCCCGGCTACCTCAGCAGGTTGCATTTCAAGGGGATCGGCTTTTTCGAATGGAAATATGAAGGCTATTAGCTCACCGAAGCCGAAGTCAATGTTCCCTATTAAAAACAGTGATAAGTTACAGTTAAGTAAACGTTGGATAGCTAATCCGGTGTGCAATTGAAAAATACTTTGGTTATCAACTCTTTATCGAAATATTTGTTAGTTGAAAAGGAGCCAAAAGTCAACATGGTAACACTAAACAAAATGAACAAGATCATGAGAATAAAAAATATCAGTAAGAAAATGGGGAGCGCCAAGGCAATAGGCGCTTACGCATTGGGCGCACGGGCAATAGGCGCGGGTGCGACAGGAGCCTTTGCGTTGGGATGCATCGCGATCGGGTCAATTGCTATTGGTGCGTTTTATCTTGGTCGTTTATCTGTTAAAAAGGCCTCGTTTGACGATATGCGTATTGGTAAGCTAACTATTGAGGACCTGGAAATCATAAACAGTAAAATCAATGTTGACGGGTGTGCTGATGGAAAAGAAATCTAAATTGAGGGACCGACAAAAAAGGATGATTTGCTATTAGGATAGCGCTAATGACATTGGTTTTTTAAATTATCTGTACATTGAGGATACGCAGGTATACTGCCTTTCACTGGATAACTACCAAACCATCTGCGCCGGGCTGCAAAAAATGGAGCATTTTTTTGCAGCATAAGGCGAACCGGGGCCTCACGGCTCCCCCACGCGAAAGGTATGAGCAGGTGCCGCGCAAATGTAAACAAGATGACACTCAACCGTAGGGAATTAATAAAGAAAGGCACCATTGCCGTAGCTGCATTTTTAGTACCTTTCGAACCTAATGTCATAAGTTTAATTCTGCAAACAAACCAGATATGAGGATCACTCCATTCAAAGCAGCAGTTCCACAAGATATTTTAGACGATTTGAAATTCCGTTTAAAGCATACGCGATGGCCTGACGAGCTAAGCGGTTCAGGCTGGAGTTATGGCGCCGATCTTTCGTATATGAAAGAGCTGGCAGACTATTGGCAATCCAAATTCGACTGGCGTCAGATAGAGAATAAAATAAATGCTTACCCCAATTTTATTGCCGAAATAGATGGCCGTCAGATTCATTTTATACATATAAAAGGAAAGGGCAAGCAATCTTTGCCATTATTAATCACCCACGGCTGGCCAGGTTCTTTTCTGGAAATGATGAAGCTAATTCCCTTACTTACAGAAGAACCCGATCATTCTTTTGACTTAATTATCCCGTCCGTCCCAGGTTTTGGTTTTTCGGGCAAGATAACGCAGCCGGGCTGTAACAGCACCTATGTTGCCGATCTATGGCATCAGCTAATGACGGGGTTGGGTTATGACAAATATGGTGCGCAAGGCGGCGACATCGGTTCCGGCATCAGTTCCTGGCTGGCGCTCCGGTATCCAACAAATGTTATCGGACTGCATCTTAATTACATTTCCGGCTCCTATAAACCATCCCTGCCTGATGGACAAAAACCGTCGGATGAAGTACTGGCTTTTCAAAAATACGGGGCGGAATGGTCAGCAAAGGAAGGGGCGTATGCTTATGTACACGCTACAAAACCCCTTACGGCAGCTTACGGACTTAATGATTCGCCAATGGGTTTATGTGCCTGGATCGTGGAAAAATTTAATGGATGGAGCGATAGCCAGGGCAATATCGAAAATACGTTCACTAAAGATGAATTGCTTGCAAATGTTACCTTATACTGGGTTACGCAAACGATCCATTCTTCTATGCGGATCTATAATGAAAACAGTAAGAAACCGCTGGCGCTGGAAAAAGGCCAGTTTATCAATGTACCGGTGGCTTTCGCCAAATTCCCCAAAGAATTACCTACTCCGCCACGCGCCTACATAGAGAAGGGATTTAATATACAGCATTGGACAATTATGCCCGCAGGCGGACATTTTGCGGCTGTAGAGCAACCTTTGCTGCTTGCTAATGATATTAAGGATTTTTTTAAAAAACTTTGAATTTTATCGATATCTTCTGAAAAGCGGTCGATGATATGATAACCATTAGATAGCGATGTGCTTCCTTTCAGCTCAAACTCAAAACCTTGACTTTTTAGACCGTACAATACATGCATGATCCAATAATCCTTTTCGATGAGCCCGACCGCCATTCCCATTTCATCCGATTCAATTTGTTCCAGCCCTACCAGGGCTTAATACTGGTAAAATGAACATGGTTTCTGGCTATAACAAAAAGGAAAACTTCGCCAATTTCCTTAATCATATATGGCCGCGTCGACATCGGTATGCAGATCTTTATATTTAGGAATAATTTCTTTATCGATTTTTATAAATCCGTCTGCGGGAAAGAAGACGTAAATGTTGTCTCTGAGTCTCTTTTCACGTTTATTAACCGCAAGAAAGTAATCTTTTTCATATCTCCTCCGACTACAGGTTCGGGGGCAGCTCCACCTTCATTTTTTAATTCAACCAAGTTGTTATAACTATAAATCCTATTTAATAAACTGAATGATAAAGCCTCCTTTAGGAGCCAACACGTACGACCAGGCGGAACTGAGGGAATAGGTTTGCACGTTGAATTCCATTAACTGATCTTTTCCTTCTGATATGAGTCTGAACTTAGAAAATCCCTTGCTCCATTTTTTGAGATCCAGGCTAACAGGCAGTTTGTTGTTGGTACCATTTATACCCACAATATAATGAAGTGCATCTTTTTGCCTGGAAAGCACTATCGACTTCCCTGGCTCAGCTATAATATATTCAGTTTTATCCCAGGTGGCAGGCATCTCTTTCAGCAAATTCTTAACCTGAGCAGGAAGCGAATCAAATACTTCTTTTGAATCTGCAAAATGAATAATGCCGGACGTGTAGATCATAGCCATAGCAAGTTCATGAACCGCGGTGTTCACACGCGGGAACTTTCTCATGGTTAATGCAAAAGGTGTATAGTCGGCAGGTCCGGCCACGTTTCTTGTAAAAGGCAGTACCGTGTTTTGTTCTGCAGCTTTTTCGGGAAATCTCGGCTCATAAAAATAGCTCTCTGTTCCTAATATGGCTTCTGCTGTCATATAATTTGGCCAGGTTCTGTGCCAGCCCCTTGGTACGGTAGTGCCGTGGAGGTTTACCAACAAGTGCTCTTTAGCCGCATCTTCAAAAACCGATTGTATAGCGGCCATTACTTCCTGTCTGTCCGAGCACCAAAAATCTATTTTAACGCCTTTAACACCCATCTGGGCCAGTTGCTTAAATCTTGCTTTTCTTTTTTCCGGATCAAAATATTCTGATGAATAACCCCAAACCAGTGGCTGAATCCCTTTAGAAATAGCATGGTCAATGATCTTTCCGTCTCTATTAGCTTTTTCCCAGCCGGCATCAAAGAGCGTATACTTAAAGCCAAAGGAGGCTGAAAGATCTGTAAATTCATTATAGATCTCTGGCGAATGATCATCCGGATGCGACCACCATGACCATGCAGCCTTACCCGGTTCTATCCACGAAGCATCTTCAATTTTTGAAGGAGATGCCAGATCGGTGATCAAAGTTGACAGCAATATATCTCCGGCCTGATCCCCTATAATAATAGTCCGCCATGGCATAACCCATGGAAGATTTGACTCGGGATAGGCGTGTTCTTTATCGGCTAAAGGAAGGGTATACTTCTCGTCTTTTTCAGCAAATGCAACTTGATAGATTCCGCCTGCAGCATCTGGCTTTAAATGACAGCCAGGGTAGGAACCATCCGTTCCGGATTCCGCAATCAACACCCAGCTTTTATTTTCATTTACGTTGAAAAGAGCAGGCATACACCAACCGACAGAAGGATTGCGTGAGTTAACGATAGGGTCGCCCGAATTTACATTCAGGTAAAAATCTTCATAGCCTGGCGTATATTTGCCAGCCTTATTATACGGCTCCAGCCAGCCTTTTGAATTTTGCACTATACGAAAACCTGTAAGCTCATCTTTAATTGACCGCACATGTTCGTCCCCGTCCTGAAACCGGTAACGAAAAGCCACACCTTCTTTTCCGGCAATCAGGTCCAGTATCATTACTGCTCCTTGTCGATTCTTAAAAGTTATGCTCCTGCTTTCAAGAACATGGTCTACACTTTTATTATTGGCTACCTTCAATTCATATTGTTCTCTCTTTTTTTGAGCGGGTGAAATTTCAACAACTGATAAACCGGATGTAAAATCCTGATCATCGCAATTCAGGCCAAGAGGAGAATCGTCAATTATTGTTTTATTTCGCCGGGTTACTTTATAAGACAGCCTTCCATCTCCGGTTAGCGACAAGGTAATTTTATTCAGGTGATCTTCAGACTGTACGTAGAGCGATTTTGTTTGGGCAAAACAGTTTGCAGTTAAAAAAAATACTTCAAGCGCTATTAAGCTTAAAGAGCAATAAATAAATCTGTTTTTCATATGTCGAGCAGCTTGGATAATACAGCAGTTAAATTAAAACAACTTCTACCATTAAAAAAATGGACAATATGGCTACATCAATGGACTTTATTATCACTGTAAATTTTAAATTGAAATATTGCCGATGACTTATTAAAACATCCTGGACCATTACGGATCTGGCCTATGCTTACAGCAAGGCATCCGGAAAAGCCATCAGTTTCAGCACCGTAGGATGTTATTTAAAAAAGATAGAGATCAGCTTCAGCGGCTTATCAAAATCTGTCATTCATAACAGTGATTATCAGTCATTAGAGGACTGTACAGCGACGATCGACCGGTATTTTAACCTAATCGAAATAGCAACAACGGCTTTAGCGGATTTTAAAAAGTATTGTCCAAATGAATGCGGATTATTGAACGATTTTTGCGTTGCATCGTCTTACCGGCCAAAAGTTCAGTAGAACTATTCATTTACTTAGCAACCCTGTTTGCACTACTTTTTGTATCGATCCGTCGTTATTGAAATGCAGTTCGTCAACACAAACTGAGCGCAGGTTTCCGCGGCCTGAAAGCACACTATTGTGATAAAATGCATACCATTTGCCCTTATATTCCACTACGGAGCCATGACTGGTATCGCAGCCCGTCGGGTCGAGGTATACCCCTCCGTAAGTCCAGGGACCAAGCGGGCTTTTGCTTGTGGCATAATTTAACCTGTTAGCCCCTTTTCCGTCGATGGCGTGATTATCGGCATAGGTCAAATAATAAATGTTGTTTCTTTTAAATACCCAGGTAGCTTCATGAAAATCTTTCAACCCTTCCATTGTTTGTAGCGGTTCCGCTATTTCCGTCATGTTGCCTTTCAGTTTGGTGCCGGCACATCTGCCGCCGCCGCCGTAGTAGAAATAGACCTGGCCATCATCATCAACAAAAACGCAGGGATCGATCATAGAACGGCTATCGTCGCCCAGGTTAAGATACCCCTGCGCTTCAAATCCACCCGCCGGCTGCGTGCTGGTAGCCAAGCCAACTTTCCAGGTTTTATTCCAGTCCGTTCCGCTGGGATGCGGGAAATAGAAATAATATTTACCGTTTTTATAGGCGCAATCAGGAGCCCACATAAAACCACCCTCTTTTCGTCCCCAGGGTACCTGGGTTGCGTTAAGGATCTCACCGTGATCTTTCCAATGCACCATGTCATCTGTAGAAAATACATGGTATTTATCCATCAGGTCACATCCGCGCGGAGGATCGACATCATGGGATGGATATACATATAAGCGCCCGTCACGCCAGACATGTGCGGAAGGGTCGGCCGTGTAGATGTTTCGGATAATGGGATTTTGAGCGCGGGTTGTTAAGGAAAGCAAGAAGGTAATGGATAAGAACAACAAGCTGACAAGCGTTTTTTTCATATAGCAGAGGATGTTATTTAAATTTTGTTTCTACCGCAAATAACAACCCGGCAATTAAAAAAACGTTAATAATCCCTTAACAGGGAAAATAATTGCTGAATACCTATTCGGATTTCAATGATGACGTGTTCGCATAATTTCCCGAGGAAGAAGCATTTTTTTTTAAATAATATTTGCGCAACCAAATGGTTGTATTTATATTTGGCAACCAAATGGTTGTATTATTATGATAGAAAGAAGAGATGTTTTCCAGGCCATTGCAGACCCTACCAGAAGAATGATCATTCAGAAGCTGTCGGCAGGACCGTTAAATATTGCACAGATCGTTGATGACTCTGGCATGACCAGACAGGGAATTGCCAAACACATTAAAGTGCTGAACGAATGCGGTATGATCTCCGTTACCCAGAAAGGCCGGGAGCAGTTTTGTGAAGCCCGGATTGGTCAATTAGATGAAGTTACGGATTGGGTAACTAAATCCCGAAAACTATGGAACCAGCGATTTGAAAAACTCGACAAATTCCTTACAGCAACAAAAAAATAACAGCTATGAACACAGCAAAAAAAGAACTTTTTATTACCCACCTGTTCGACGCTCCCAGGGAAGTCGTATTCCAGGCCTGGACAGATCCTGAGCAACTCAAACACTGGTATGCACCCGATGGATGCAGCATTGATTTTAAGTCAATTGATACGACACAAGGCGGTAACTTTCATTCCTGTATTCATGATCCGGTACACGGCGACTGTTGGATCAAAGGCACTTACCTGGAAATCCTGCCGGATCAGAAACTTGTTTTTACCATGGTGATGTCAGATGAAGGCGGTAATTCCGTAAGTTCAGTTACCGCCGGCAAAACCGAAGACTGGCCTGAGGCGCAAATCACAACAGTCACCTTTGAATCGATTGGCGGGCAAACCAAAGTTTCGATCCATCAAACCGTTTCGGAAGAAGAAGCAAAGAAAACGGGTGCTTATCAAAGCTGGATCAAGATGCTTAATAAGCTCGGTCAACTGCTGCATTAAGAAAATGATCAACATTGTTTGCTTCAACTAAACCCATAAAATGAGAACAACAATCGTATATGCTGTTTTAACAGCGCTGATATTTTCATCGTGCAATAATGCGGACCGGCCAAAGGAAATCAATGGTCAAATGAAACCGGCCGTAAATGACGCTTTAGTTTCCAAAAACGGCTATTCGCAAGTTGGCGGCATCAACATGTATTATGAAATTTATGGAAAAGGCAAGCCACTTGTGCTGATCCACGGTGGTGGTTCTACCATTCAGACCACATTTGGAAGGGTCATCCCCATGCTTGCTAAACACCGGAGAATTATAGCTATGGAGCTGCAAGCCCATGGAAGAACCAGTGACAGGGATAGGGATCTGTCCTTTGAACAGGATGCAGATGATGTTGTGGCACTGTTAAAAAATTTAAAAATCGGCAAAGCTGATTTTTTTGGCTTCAGCAACGGGGGAACAACTGCCGTTCAGATCGCCATCCGTCACCCGGAAATAGTGAATAGAATGATCTTAGGTTCTGCACTCTGCAAACGCAACGGAGTTCCTGCACAGTTTTGGGATTTTATGAAACAGGCGACATTAGCTCATATGCACCAGCAGTTAAAAGATGCTTATAAACAAGTTGCGCCAAACGCAAATGGCCTGCAGGTCATGCACGACAAGGATGTTAAAAGGATGGTGAACTTTAAAGATATACCAAATGAACAGATCAAATCTATTAAAGCCCGGACACTCATCATCATAGCAGACAAAGATGTTATAACACCCGAACACGCTATCCAAATGCAGCGGCTGATCGCAGGCTCAGCATTAGCGATCATCCCTGGCGTACACGGTGAGTACATAGGAGAAATAACAACACTACCATCTCATTCCAAAGAAGCAGGCTATGTTATCCCAATGATTGAAAGTTTCCTTAATCAATCAGAAACAAAGCCATAAGTAAATTGCCCGAATACACGGGTGATGAACTGATCTACATCAAAAAGGCACACCATCATAAACAGTGTACCTTTTTGTATGGTAATTCGACCAAGAAAGTTCCGTTAATTCCGGTGAATATGCAGACCGTTAAACTGCTTTTGGCCGTTCTCATAGGAGGTATTTCCCTTTGCAAATCGTTTATATTTTCCACTGTATTTTTTAAACACATTGTCGGGCTGCTTTTTACCGTTTACGATCAATTCTTCGGCATTAAAGGAAAGATCATGCAGCGCTTCTTCATTGGGTATGATATGATCTGCTACTAAATCGCTGGTCAGCTGTTTTAATACCCGCTGATCTTCTGCGGCCTGTTCCTGATCTTTCCCGGCCTGGATCTGGTCTAAGCGGGCTTGTTCCTGATCTTTTTTGGCTTGCTGCTGGTCGCGGGATGCCTGCTCCTGGTCGCGCTTGGCCTGGTCCTGGTCACGTTGGGCCTCCTCCTGTTCAACTTTAGCATGCGCCTGGTCACGTGCCGCCTGTTCCTGGTCGCGTTTGGCCTGCTGCTGATCCCTGCCGGCTTGTTCCTGGTCGAGCTTAGCCTGTGCCTGATCTTTACAGGCCTGTATCCTGTCTTTCCTGATCTGCTCGCGGATAGCCGCAATAACCGTACTGTACTGGCCCCATTGGGCTGAGGGTATCATTTTACCGTCAACTGTCAAGGCTGTCAGTTTATTGTTTAACAATTCCATCTGGTAGGTTTTACCTTGCCGGTAAGTCTGGATTTTTTCGCGCCCCTTACCATCCTGGGAGTCGTCATTACTGTACGATGCATAGGCTGTTTTTTTTGCCGGTTTCTGCGCGTTTGCTGCGGTTGTTAATGTTAAGGCGGCAAGCAACAGCATACCGCTTTTTAAATAATTGGTTTTCATTTTCTGCTGATTTAAATTTTGTTGAAGGCTGTGATGCCTGGTATTCATTTGTTTTGTTGGTGCTTATTATTTCCCTTTTCGTTGGTTCAATGCTCCCCCTTTCAGGTTATGTAAAATTTTCCTGCTAAATAAACGGCAATACCATGTCACCCCGCCCGAAGCAGTTTCTTAAAATTCCGGTTATCTTAAATTTAAAAATGCACAACTCCGTTTGCTGGCAGCGCTGCCAGCCCTGACAAAGCCTGGTGTTGATTCATTTACTGTACGCTTACGTTGGTTTTGGGTTTAGCTGCTTGTTCCACCTGTAACTGGTCACGCCTGGCCTGCGCCTGATCACGCAGGGCCTGTGCCTGGTCTCTTTCGGATTGCTCCTGGTCAAGCCGCGCCTGCGCCTGATCACGCATAGCCTGCTGCTGGTCTATTTTCGCATGTTCCTGGTCGCGCTTAGCTTGCTCCTGGTCACGGCGGGCCTGCTGCTGCTCCCGGTCAAACTCCGCTTGATCAGCTAAGATCTGCCGATTTTCACGTTCGGCTTTTTGCTTCGCCGCTAATAGGTCGCCGTTGGCCTGCTCCTGCTGAGCAACGAGTTCGGCATAAGTCCTAACCACATTTTCGCTTGGAAGAGCGGGATGCTGTATATCGCCGGTATATGGGGGTTTTGAACGCTTTGGTTTATGGGCTTGTTTTACCATGTCCGCCCTTTGGGTACCAATGGGCAGGGCCGCACGCAGCTCCTTTTTATATACCTGAGTGTTACGTCTTACCGGATAATTGACTTTCGTGATCTGCGCTATGGCTGTGGTGGCAATAATAGCCGAAAGGATAACCACACCACTGAACAAAAACACCTTCTCGCCAGTGGTTACCGTTTTGTTTTGATTACCCAGGATGCGGCTCACCCGATGCAGCAGCTGGTTCTTTTTGCCCGGGAAGGCAACCGCGTAATTTGCGCCGTAGAGCGAATGCTCTTTAAAGCTGACGAGCGCCTGTATAAACGCCCGCTTATTTTTTGTTTGGGCAAGGGCAACATCATCGCAGCAGTTTTCCCGCTCATCACGGAGCAAGGCAGAGATCCACAATAAACCGGGATTAAAGAAAAATACCGTTTCGGCAATGGTTTGTAAAAAGTTAACACCATAATCATGTCTGCGGATGTGAGCCAGTTCATGCAGCAATATGGCCTCCACCTGTTCGGGCGGCAACCCGGCCAGTAAGCCCGCCGGAATCAGGATCACTGGTTTCAAGTGCCCGATAACCATCGGCATTTTTACGTAGCCTGATTCCAGCAGCCGGACAGCCTGCTTTAACCGCAGCTTGTCACCAAGCACTTCAACCCGGTTTTTCCAATAGTTAACCGGCTCGGATACCTGCCTGTGTTTAGCGACACGGATAAACAGGAGCCCGCGCATCATCCGTACCGACCGGAACAGAAAAAAAACAAACCATAACAGCACAACCATCGGCGCATTGGCCGTAAAATAACCGATACAGGTAGCTGCAAAAGCCCGTATCCCATCCGCATTCAGGCTTAATAAAGCTGATGCCCCGTCGCCTATACTATGGTCAAACTGCAGCATGCTTTGCTGCGACGGCTTATTCCATTCCCAGGCAAAAGTGAACAGGCAAGCGCCTGCAAATAATAAAAACTGTACAAGCACCAGGTTGTACCTTACCGCCGCGCTCGCTTTTTTGGTAAGCAGCATCACCACCGCGCTGCTAAGGGCCAGCAACAAACCCTGCCATAGGGAATGGATCAGCATCCAGCTAAAAGCCTGTATCAGGCTGTGGGAAATGGCATTGGCGTTCAGGAGCAGGTACATAGCTGTAAGTTTTAATGATTATCGTCCATATTTTTGAGCAGCGCCTTTATTTTTTGGAGTTCTTCCGCAGATGTTTTGTCATTGCCCAGCAGGGCTACCATTAAATCGCTCGGCGAACCGTTATACATCGAATCAACAAACCGCCCAAGCATACTCCCTTTCACTTTGCTTTCAACAAGGGCGGCACGGTAAACGTGTTTCATATGGGTTTCATCGCGTTCAAGCATCCCCTTTTCTTTCATCACCTGCATTAGCTTCAAAGTGCTGGTGTAAATTACCGCCTCCTTTTGCTCATTAAGCTTATCATGCACAAACCTCACTGTCGACGGGCCATACTGCCATAACACCTGCAAAACATCCATTTCGGTTTTGGTGGGCGTTACATCAGTAGGAATATCTTTTTTAAATAAACTCATAAATCAAAGGTATGTATTAAAAACGTACGTTGCAATAGCCATGTAGTTTTTTATAGAAAAATTTAGCTTTACGGCGACTGGCTTAAACAGATAGCATTTATTTTATGACTTCGGCTATGTGCCAGCGTTTCAGATTAAGCAGTCGCTCTCCTTCAAAAACAGACGCTATGCGCTGTTCACGTCTTATGCTTTCGCGCAAATCAAAGCAGAATAACCGCCGTGATTAAGCCCTTTATATCGCTTATTACAACAACGCCAAAGCACACTTAGAGCGACCAACCCAGGGCGCACGATCCAATTGATCAGTCATTCACAATCGCCGCAACCCACCGGCAGCACACCGGTCTGCTGGAGCGTAGATACCCAGACTCGTCGTTTGATGTTCTATTCGCCTTTCAGACTTTCCACCGGGTTTGTTAACGCTGCTTTAATGGCCTGGTAGCTTACTGTCAAAACAGATATCACCAATGTTAGCGCAGCAGCGATCACAAATACCCAGATATTGATGGTAATCCGGTAACTGTATCCCTTTAACCATTGATACATCAAATACCAGGCGATTGGTGCCGCGATGCAAAATGAGATCACGACCAGCTTCAGAAAATCCCTGGAAAGCAGGTTGGTCACGCTGGCTACCGACGCGCCGAGTACCTTTCTTATACCAATTTCTTTAATACGGTTCTGCGCCATGTAAGCGGCCAGACCAAAGAGTCCCAGACAGGATATGACGATCGTCAACCCGGCAAACAGGCTGGCCAGCGTCCCGATCCTTTGTTCGTCGCCAAACTTTTTGGCATACTCCTGATCGACAAAACTATACTCAAACGGGTAATCCGGGTTATATTTCTTAAATACGGCTTCGGCACGGCGCAGGTTTTCTTTCGTGGAATTGGCGTTATTGAGCTTGTAATGGATAATGTTGAACCATGAGCTTGGCCCTTCAATCAGCATGTGCTGTACCGGTTCGTAAGGTGAGCTGATAATAAAATCCTTTATTACGCCGACAATATGCCAGGTCTTCATGTCTTTGCCCTCTCCCTGGGTAATCGACTGACCAACGGGGGCTTTAAGATTCATGATTTTAACCGAAGCTTCATTAACCAGCATAGCGGTTGAATCCGTCGGATAATTAACAGGGTCAATGTCCCTGCCGGCTACGAGCTTAAGTCCCATGGTTTTAACCAGGCTCCCGTCAGAACTGTAAATAATAAAGTCGACCTTGTTCTTGGGCAATGAGCCAGGCCAGTTGAAGCCCCAGCTGTCGCTATATCGCTGGGTTATGGGCGAATTCGTTTTGGACACAGAAGTTGCAGCACCGCTCGAAAGCAATTCGTTTCTGATGGATGGATAGTGCTTCGTGATATCGCCGGACATGAAAGTATAAATCAGGTTATCTTTCCTGTAACCGATATCCCTGTCCTGGGCATATTGTAACTGCTGGCGGATAATGATGGTACAAATGATCAGCACCACCGCAAAAGTAAACTGAATGACCACCAGTAATTTACGTGGCGTAACCAAAGCATTTGCTGCTTTAAAAGTACCTTTCAATACGGCTACAGGCTTAAAAGAAGATAGGTACAATGCCGGGTAGCTTCCTGAAATGACACCAGTGACTACAATAAAGCCAAGTGCGATCAGCCAAAAATACGGATTGCCGTAGGGTACATATAACTGCTTTTGGGTAAGCTGGTTGAAACCCGACATACTGATCTGCACGATGAACACGGCGAAAAGACCGGCGATAGCGGCGATCAAAACAGATTCTCCTAAAAACTGCCAGATCAACGAGCCCCGCAGTGCGCCTACCGTTTTACGGATACCCACCTCCCTTGCGCGTTTCTCACTCCTGGCCGTACTTAAATTCATAAAATTAATACAGGCTATGACAAGGATCAGCACAGCGATCAGCGAGAATACCCTAACCCGTTCAATTTTCCCGCCCACTATTTTTCCATCCTCAAAATGCGAATACAGGTGCCATTTATCTGCCGGGTGCAAAAACTGCTGAATATCCTTAGTATCGGAATGGTTTTTAGTAAAGTTCAGCACGGCAGCATCGGCATGTGCTTCCGTTACACCCGGTTTTAAAAGCACAAAGGTTTGAATGGAGTTATTACCCCAGTATTCATCATCCTGACCGATCTTTTTTAGGTACGACCATGGAACCAGGTATTCAAAATCAAAACGTGTATTATTTGGCAGATCTTTCATCACGCCCGTCACTTTGAAATAGGCATTGCTGTCTATTTTAACCGTTTKGCCCATCGCATTTTCCTGACCAAAAAGTTTTTTGGAAAATTTTTCAGTGATCACGATGTTATGCAGGTCGCTCAACGCGGTCTTCTGGTCTCCGCTGATCAACGGAAAACTGAACATGGAAAGAAAGTCAGGGTCGGTGAAGTCGCCCGCCGCGGTCAGGTGCTTGTCGCCAATAGTAAACAAAAAACTGGCATCGGTAACCCTGGCTACTTTTTCCAGTTGCGGCAATTCTTCTTTCATCACCCTGCCCATAATTTTGGGCGTGGTTTCCCAGCTCCATAATTTCCCGTCAAATTTCGACCGGTTATAAACAGAATAAAGCCGTTCCCTCTTTTCATGGAACTGGTCAAAGCTGAGCTCGTTCTGGATCCACAACAAGATCAGCGCAGCACTTGCCATGCCGATAGTCAATCCCAGAATATTGATTAGAGAGAATGTTTTTTGACGCAAAAGGTTACGCCAGGTGATCTTTAAGTAATTTTTGAGCATATGATCAGGCTTTGATAACTATAAGACGCCGATATCAGGGAATAAGTTGCAGCTTTTTTAAAAAAAAACGAAAGCTTGTGGTAACTGTGTGAAAAGATTCAGACAGGCAGTGAAGCTTATGGTAAACGCCTGGTATCGAGCTTTACAGGGTGTTAACAAGTGTTAAATATGGAAGATTGAAATAATATCTCAAAAAAATATGCGTCTGTGTTGTCAAGCAGCCAATGCAGCGGTACCCTGCCGAGCTGTCAAATTTAACTTTACACACTTTATTATGAAAAAGATCCTATTTACGCTTGCCGTAGTATGCGGTACAGTATGGTACAGTTTTGCTCAGTCAGTATCAACCAGCACCACTACTACATCATCGGCTCCGGCAGATCATGCCAGATTTAGTTTCGGATTGGACGGGGGAGTTACTTTGAACCATGTCCGTGGAAATTCCACAGGCGTGTGGGGGGCATCGGCCAAATATGAGTTGCCTATTGCCACCAACACCATGTTTACCATATCAGCGGGGTATACCTACCTGCCATATACCAGTTTCGAAAAGGAGTTTCTCAAGGCTGACGGCAATAATAGTTCGGGTGCCAGTTTCATACCCGTTAAGGTGGGTATCAAGTATTACGTTAGCCACGGCTTTTTTGTGGAAGGCCAGGCTGGTGTGGCAATTGCTGCCAAAAGCCCCAACTATAAAACTTCATTTGCGTGGTCGCCTGGTGTAGGCTATACCTTTGGCAACGGAATAGAAGTTGGGGCGAGATTTGAAAGCTGGTCAAACAGTGGAGCCCTTAATCAGGCAAGTCTGCGTTTGGCATACCGTTTCTAATCAGACGCTTTAACATGTAGACAAGCCTGGGCGCAAATGCCCGGGCTTTTTCATGCAGGTAGTACTTTGTTCCCGCCTAATCATATGGTAATTCACCTTTGAATATTTAAGCTTCTAATCGAATTTAACCTGCCTTTAGAAAGACATAATAAGATGACAAACCTTTATTCCGTTCTCAAACTCTTCACCGGATTGGCGATTGCCGCCCTTATTGACTGGTAAGAAATGGTTAACAATGCAATTATACAAGCTGATACTCCGGCTGCGGCAAAAAACCACCACTGTATATTAATATGATAAGCATATTGCTGCAACCATTTGCTTATTGCCCACCAAGCTATAGGAAAAGCAATGCCATTAGCCATCAGGACAAGTTTCAAAAAGTCTTTGGATAACAATGATGTCAGATTGAAAACAGTTGCCCCCATTACCTTTCGTATCCCAATTTCTTTTGTTCTTTGTTCAGCGGAAAAAGTTGCCAAACCAAATAAACCCAGGCACGCAATGAAAATGGTCGCGAGTGATACCCATATTAAAATTATTTGCCGACGCCCATCTTCAATGTAAAATCGTGCAAGTTGGTCGTTCAAAAAGTGATATTCGAAAGGATCATTTTTATCATTCTTTACCATCACATCCTTCAGTTTATCTAATGTACCTTTGATATTTGAAGCAGCTATTCTAGCGGTATAATAGTCAATACGCTGCACAGGATTTGTATTGTAGCCAAGTATTAACGGCTCAATTTTGGCATGTAATGTTTGAAAATGGAAATCCTTCACTATTCCGATCACTCTTGGCTCAAAAGGTATATTGTTATCGTTCAGCGACGTAAAGCTTCCGTCGCCATTTTCCGACATTCCAGGAATCTCAACGATCTGTCCGGCAGGTTCTATTATACCTAACAGCTTTGCTGCTGTTTCATTCACGATGATAGCTGATGAATCTGCCGGTGCATCAAAATTCCTTCCTTTTAATAATTTGATTTCATACGTTTTTAAAAAATCTTTATCCGCACCAAACATGTAGGCAACCTTTGACTCGTTAGTACTACCGGAATTTTGAATCTTAACCGTACGAAAGGTTTTCCATTCGCCCGGAACTCTTGAGGTAACTGACACATCTTGCACAGCAGAAATTTTAGCCATCTCAGTTTTTACGGTTTCAAAATTTGCTCTTGCCTTTTCCGTATTCACGTCAATGACAACCAAAAGATTTTTATTAAATCCAAGGTCGGTACTGTTCAAATATTTTACCTGCAGAAACAGAACGATGGTTGCAATGATCATTACCACCGAAATAGTAAACTGAAAAACAACCAATCCCTTTCTTAATGATAAAGCACTTTTATTTTGAACCTTAAAGCCGTTCAGCAATAAAACGGGCTTAAAGCGGGAAAGCAATAATGCAGGATAGCTACCAGATAACAAACCGGTGAGTATGGCGAAAAGGATAGCATAAATCCAGATGCGATAATCAGAAGAGAAACCAAGTGAAAGTTCTTTATTGGTAAATTGATTAAAGGCAGGCAGCACAAGGTTAACAACAATTACCGATAACAAAAATGAGCCGGATGTCACGAGCAACGATTCAAATAAAAATTGCTTCATTAAATTGTTTTGGAGTGCGCCTATCGTTTTACGCACACCAATTTCTTTTAAGCGACTCGAAGCTCTTGCCGTAGTAAGATTCATGTAATTGATGCCGGCGATTAGCAGAACAAAAAAAGCAATGAATGTAAATATCTTGATGTACAGCAGGCTTCCCTGAGCAATAGCATCTACATTACCATTTCTTGCACCGTCAATAATATTTTCAGAGTTAAGGTGGATATCTTTTAATGGCTGCAAACTAAAAGAAAATGCTGTACCCGCTGGTACAGTAAAATTAGCGCGCACCATTTTCTCCATTTGTGCTGCGACGAAACCCGCGCTGGTATTGGGTTTTAATAATGTATATACAGAAAAACTATCCGATAACCAGTCACTGGCTACACGTTGTTTAAAAGAGGGCCTGTTGCTAAAAGTTGGTTCTGAAATCACGGAGCTGAAATCAAAGGTTGAATTGCGCGGATGATCTTTTAAAACACCGGTAATTTTTAGAGGAGAGGGCATAAAATCAAACTGCAATGTTTTGCCGAGTACCTCTGTTTTGTCAAACAGCCGCATGGCGAGCTCCTGTGTAATGATAATCGAATTAGGTTCCGTCAATGCAGTTTGTTTGTTACCGGCGATTAAGGGGAAGTCAAAAATTTGCAGCAAATTTTCATCGGCAATGGTAACGGTTTCCTGAAAAAAATTAGATGGATTTTCAGGATTGAGAATATTTGATCTTCCGGTCCTTACGATGCGGGTTGTATTTTCAACGCCGGGAATTTTTGTTTTCGACTCTTCTGCAAGCTGATAACCAGCACCCGCAATCGTTGTTGATTCGCCATTCACGTTTTTATGTCCAACTATCCTGTAAATTCTGTCAGCTTTGCTATGCTGATGGTCAAAAGTGAATTCATCAAAGAGATAAAGACCTATCAGCAGAAAACAACTTAGGCCGAACGTAAGACCTGCAATATTTAGCGTCGTGTAAAGCTTATTCCTGGTAAGGGTTCTAACAGCCGTTTTGAAATAATTTTTAAACATAATAGCACCTCCTGATCTCCCTTTCGGAAGGGGTTTTAACGGTTAAAAATAATTTGATGTTAATACCTGATGGGCAGCTTTAAATTTTATTTTTTTGCCGGAAGGGTTGGCATAAAACTTCATTCTTACCATGTGATGAATGATATTTAAAACGACACATGAGAACGCATCTAATCTAGTGCCAGCGTTGTATATTTCTTATTATCAATTTATTATATAAAATTATTATAGCATACTGTTCGGTTTCGTTACAATCATTGTACGATTATGTATAATAGGCCGGGTAGATTGGCCGAAGCCTCTAAACGGATAGAAGAATTACAGCAGAAACCGGACGCGGTTTAGAAAACGGATAAAATGCTTTATTCGTGTATCGTGCTGCCGTTCCTGAAGGTCGAAGGCATGGCGATTTATCCTTTTAGTGGATCCGCAATTTAATAAGAGGAGAACAAACTTGTCCAGCGAAGCACATGAAAGAGGCGTTCGTCAGAACGGGGTAATATAATAAAAAAACACGCTTAGTTGCGGCATGGATGCTGAATATTAATTTATTTTGCAAGGTTATTTAACCGCCCGCATGAATAAATCTTTAATTTTTGTCCTCGTTCTTATCTATTGTACGAATACTGCATTTGGCCAGGCAACGGCTCCGGATGCGGATATAGCCACTAAAAACATGAACCCCGTTACAAAGAGTCGTTTGCTGCAAATTGATTCTTCCGTTGTTACCAAACATCAGGTTACCATCAGTGGCAAGATAATAACCTACACGGCTACAGCAGGCAGTATCCCTGTTTGGGATGAAGACGGACGCCCCGTTGCCGGGGTCTTTTACACCTATTATGAACGCGATGGTGTAAAAGATAAATCAAGCCGCCCTCTGGTAATTTCTTTTAATGGCGGTCCTGGGTCGCCCTCTTGCTGGATGCAGATCGGTTACACCGGCCCGCAGCTGGTCAATGTCGACGATGAAGGATATCCTATACAACCTTATGGTGTCAGCGAAAATAGGAACTCCATTTTGGATGTCGCTGATATCGTATATGTCGACCCGGTAAATACGGGGTATTCCAGGATCGTAGATAAGAGCACGCCTGGGTCAAAATTCTTCGGGGTAAATGAAGATGTGAAATACCTGGCTGAATGGATCAATACTTTTATAACACGCAAGAACAGGTGGGTTTCGCCCAAGTTCCTGATCGGTGAAAGCTCGGGTACTAATCGGGTATCCGGCTTGGCACTGGAGCTTCAAAACACTCACGGAGTTTATCTCAATGGTGTTATACTGGTGTCGCCAACCGACCTTGGCATTGACCGCAGCGGACCGTTAGCAGCAGCCTTACCCCTTCCCTATTTTGCGGCTGCGGCCTGGTACCATCATATGCTCGCGCCTGATCTTCAGCAGAAAGATTTAATGGCCCTGCTACCAGAAGTGGAAGACTTTACCACCAACCAATTAATGCCGGCACTTAGCAAGGGGGGCTTTATAGATGATGCTAAAAAAGATGAAATGGCCGAAAAAATTGCGCGATATAGTGGTCTTCCGAAAAAACTGGTCTTGGAGTATAACCTGGATATTCACCGCGACCTGTTTCAAAAAGCACTGCTGCGCGATAAGGGTTATACCATAGGCAGGCTCGACTCGCGCTACAAAGGAATTGACAGACAAGCGGGTGGCTCTACCGCCGATTACCCCGCCGAAACTGCTGCTTGGTCAAATGCTTTTACGCCGGCAATTAACAGCTATTTAAGGAATGATCTGAATTACAAAACTGACCTTAAATACGTTATGTCGGGCTATGTAACCGTTTGGAATTATGACAATGATCATACCGGCGAAAACCTGCGGCAAGCCATTGCCGAAAACCCGCATCTGCATGTACTTGCCCAATCGGGGTATTATGACGGTTCATGTGATTATTTTGACGTCAGGTACACCCTTGGGCAGCTGGACCCGGGCGGCAAGCTAAAAAACCGCATTAAATGGGTCTGCTATAAAAGCGGGCATATGATTTACATGCAGAAAGATGCACGGGTATCAGCTACAGCAGATCTCAGGAAGTTTATATTGGAATCAATACCTAAACCAGGAGATCCGGCCAAGTATTAAAGTATAAGAACGCAATATAGTCCTGAAATAAAGGATCAGCCCGTTTCCTGGTGTAATGCCTGGATTCAAACCCCTCCGCGCTGCTTCGTTATGAGTAAACATTTGCTTAGTAAGCACATTTCTTTTTAACTAAAACTTTATCTTTTTTAAATAATCTCGCAACATGCTGATTTGCATCTTTGTTATAATTAATAGTATTATTTTATATTAATTATAAAGAAATAAGTTGCTTTATTTTTTTTATAAGTTGGTGTAACATTGTAATTACACGATTTAGTTTGCTGTATTTTAATGATTTAGTTAGTTGTTATTTTATACATTTGAAAAATATATATTTTATTAAATATTATAATAAAGTTTTTTTGATTGCATTTATAAGAATGCAGTGTTATTGAACCGAATAATAAACAATTAAAATTCTATCAAATGAAAACAGCTCTACTTTTCATGACGATGGCTTTCTTTTTTCTTTTTTCCTGTAAAATGGAGAAATCAAATGAAGTGAAGCCTGTTCAAAAAAACTACAAGGTCACTTTCAGTGTCTCTAATTTTAAACAAAGCATTTCGAATGCTATTAATGGCAAAACCCAGGTCAACGGCTTGCGGGTTGATTCATCAACAACTAATATGGAGTCGTATGCTACGGTACTTCATTTATGTATTTTTGATAATCAAGGTAAATTAATAAGAAAGCTGGAGCAGGTACCGGGCGTATCCAACTACGGGATTATTTCGGATTCGTTAACAGCAGGAACTTATACTGTTGTAGCAGACGCAGGGCAAAATCAACTTAAATTGGCCGTTGGCCCCCAGGACGACCAGCATACTGACTTTCACAAACAAAACCTTCAGCTTGCCGATGGTTATCTTTATTCTTATTCTCCCAAAACAAGCCACAACGGAGCGAACAATGAGGGCGTATGGTATGATACTTTTTACAAGAAATTCCAACTGATTGTGACTAACGCACCTATCGATCAACCAATTACTCTTGAACGTGTAGTTGGCAAACTGGAAGTGAATTTTAATAGCGTAATACCTCAGAACGCTGCCCGGGTAGATATGCTTATCCGAAATGAATTTTTTGAATACAACATAGGCAGCGCCCAACCTGTTGGAACCGATTCACTTACCACGAGCTTTGTAGTGCCTGATTCTGTTAAAGGAACAGCAAACTTTAAGTTTTCTCAAATAATACTAAATACTACTGTTCCATTCAACATAACGCTTACAGCCTATGATAGCTCGAACAAGATCATCTCAGCGCATGCCGCTAATAATGTTAGCTGCCAGGTAAATAAACGAACTATACTTACGGGCAGTTTTTCAAATGGAAGTTCCGGTAATGGTCTAAGCATCTCAACAAATTCAGAATGGGGCGTCCCGACAACAATACATTATTAATTTCATAACTAATTAACAGGTCAAATGAGAAAATATACATTCAGTATGTTAGCTATTATGCTTATGCTGTTCGCTTGTAAAAAAGACAACAATAACAAAATAAACACCTCCGGAAAGTCAAGCCGCGTAAGCTTTAGTATAGGCTTTGCACAATCAACAGGCATATTTAACACGGCTGCTATAAGGTCGGGTAAATTAAAGGTAAATACTACATTCTCTGCGCCCGATTCGGCACTCCAGGCTGCCGTAGATGTTATCTATATAAACATTTACGGAGCTGATGGAAATCGTGTTTTTGCAGCGAAGCAATTAGCTTCAGATACCTCTTTTGGTCGGGTATCAGTTACGCTGGCTCCTGGTAACTATACTGCCGCCTTCACGGCCGGTAAAACAGGACTTACCCTTACCGGTAATGGAACATTCACGAATGATAATTTTACGTATGGACAAGCCGCGCAAGTACAAGATACTTTTTTCCAAAAGGAAAGCATTATAGTTGGAGAAGATGGCATTAGCCAAAATATTCAGCTCAATAGGGTCGTCGCAAAAATTATTGTAAATATCGAAGATGCTATTCCTTCAAATGTGCAGTTCATAGGCATGACATTTACGGATGATCCTACCTCTGGCCAACCTATCATTTTTAGTACAGCGTCCGGAGGGCCTCTAAATGCCAATGGCCGAACGACTATATACACGCAACCTGACGTTCCGGTTACAACAGGTGTAAAAAACATGAAATTATGTATGTACGTTTTCAACGCCGATAAACCGTATTCCATCAGAATGTTTGCATCTAATACTTTGCAACCACGCTTAGCAGCTGGATTGGATGGGTTTCCCGGCAATTATTCAGGAGACGCCATTGCTGACGTAATTGTTAATAATGTTGCTGTACAAATCGGTCATCAAACAACGGTAACGGGAAGGTTATTTGGCGGATCCGGTCTACTGGCAGGCAATGGCTTCAATATAAGCGTTAACCCCGTATGGGATTCAGCAACCAACAATATATCTTTTTAAAACACTCATATACAACGATATATGTTTAAGAGAGATAATTATAAAGAGAGCTGCTCACTTTGATTTTTATGCATAGGAAGGTAAATTACATCGTTGTAGATGAAGTACTAACCGGCCTTGAACAATCGGCGTGTTTAAATAAGAAGCGTTAATGTGATCGATGGAGAAAGGCTGCAAAATCACCTTTGCAGCCTTTAATGTTGTTCACGCAATTTTAACGTTATTTACCAACCCGTGTCTTCTTATTTCTGTTACAAGGGAAAGAAGCAAAAAATTAAACAGGGAAACCAAGCGTATTTGAATGTCCGGAGAGTTAACTTACACCCAACTGTACATCGAGTATTTACAAACTCACAAAATTACTAACAAATTTTTTGATATCTCTTTTGAGAGGTTGCACACCACTTCCAATTCCATAGTGTTCACGAGAAAAAGTAATGGTCAAATTATTAAATGTAAGTTCATCATCAGACAACACACAAGAGACGCGGGTATGGATATCACGTTGATCTTGTTAGGACACCGTTTCAGGTATATTTACGACGGCATAGTCAAAACATCACATTTTTTTACTTCCGAAACAGATCTGATCCAAGAAAGAATAAGCGATCTCCTGGATATTATTTGATAAAAAAAACGGCCGATACGACATGATTTATATGGATAATTGCAATTGAGCTCTGTTTTATTGAAGCATGTCTGATGGGATGAAAAGCTGAGGTGAACCGTTAATAACTTATAAATGGGCATCGCATTGGATTTTGGCCTTCGACAATACTGTTGACCTATTCATACATTGATTCAGTATTCAACTGGCCTATGCTTTAAGGCAGGTGGCTGCTGTAGCTGGGACCTCAAACCGCTTACGTATAACAATATCAAATAATATTAAAATTGATAGTTATCAAAAAGAATCCGATCGCGGGCATCTTTACCAGGCAGGGCAAAGATTGCGCTTGGGCGTACTGCTCACCGCGTTCCAGGGACGACCCAGCCCCGATCCGCCCCCGTACGATTATTCCACAGCAATAGCCCTCAAATTAACCCAAAAAATTTTGATGCCACAATGATAAGCCCTAAATTTAAACGCAGGCATAAGGTTCGCCTCCCTTAAAACAATATCAATGAAGTTAACCAAAATAATTAATCGTGCCATAGTGTTTGGTATGTTGTGTTGCCTGATATGGAGCATAAACCCGGCCATCGCCCAGATACCAATCCGCGACCCGCATACACCCGGCTATGTATCAGCAAAGGAATTACCGGATGGCGCCATTCCTTCACCCGACTCCAGTGGGAATTTTATTATAGGCCCTACACATCATCCTGCACCGGAATCAATCGTACAGGCTAACGTACCGCAGGGGACCATAATTCGCTTTACCATGGATTCGAAGGACAGCAAAATTTACCCCGGCATTGCCCGGGAACCCAATACATTTGGCACGGCAGATCCGGCAAACCCGGCTAAATTAATCGTCACTACAAGCCATCCGGCTCCCTACACCCGTCAGGTGGCCGTGTATGTGCCAAAACAGTATGTCGCCGGCACCGCAGCGCCGTTCATAGTGGGTGCCGACGGGCCAGACAATTTGCTTTTCACGGTATTAGACAACCTGATTGCCCAAGGTAAAGTACCAGCGATGGTCGCCATCTCTATCGGGAACGGCAGCGGCGATGCCCAGGGCAGCGAACGTGGTCTGGAATATGATACGATGAGCGGCGTATATGCAGAATTTGTTGAAAATGAAATACTGCCGCTGGTGGAAAGGCATTGCCAGGTGAAACTAACCAAAGATCCTGCCGGTCGCGCTGCCATGGGTGGCAGTTCGGGCGGATCATGCGCCCTGATCATGGCCTGGTATCACCCGGAATGGTATCACCGTGTGCTCACCTATTCCGGTACTTATATCAACCAACAATGGCCCTACAACCCCAAAATACCACACGGCGCCTGGGAATTTCATGAGCACATGATGCAGAAAAGCCCAAAAAAACCATTGCGAATCTGGATGGAGGTGGGCGACCAGGACCTTTTTAATCCAAACGTCATGCGCGATGACATGCATGATTGGGTGGTTGCAAATGAAAATATGGCCAAAGTACTTGCCGCTAAAAGCTATCCATACCAGTTTGTTTTTGCCCGCAACGCCCGGCACGTTGACTATCAAGTAAAAAAGCAAACACTTCCCGAAGCGCTGGAGTGGCTTTGGAAAGATTATCACCCGGCGAAGGTTGCGCAATGACGAATATTTGTGAGAAAATTAAGGCATCAATTTATAACTTTCTTTAATAACCGCTTCATTGACCGCTTTAACCCTTTCTATTTCCATTTTTTCCACAGCCCTGTCATATGTAAGTACACCATTAATTTCATGTTCTACATCGGTTGTTTGCGTGTAGATGGCCACACTCAGGCCTTTGTACTTCATGAGTTGTTCCACTTGATCCAGCAAAAACACATACCTATCCGTCAGCCTGGCTTTGGTGGGTTCATAGTCATACGCATTATTGGCTACAGGCCACATATGATCGCGCACAAACAAACCTACGCCGCCAAACTCGCCCAATGATGCTGCGCGGTATTCGTCGGGCACCGAGGCGCCATACGGACCAACATAAATATGGGTATCGACATAATCCCCATTTCCCGGGTCGCCATAGGGTTTCTGATAATTGGGGTTATTGTTAAAACCGGAATTGCCGTTCACCAGTCTTGAAGGATCGTATTGTTTAACCCAATTGGTTATATTCTTAACATCAAAAGCACCCCAGTTTTCATTAAAAGGCACCCAGGTAATAATGGATGGAGCGTTATAATGCTCGTCAATAAGTGTTTTTAGCTCTTTCCTGAATTCGGTTCTTGTTTTGGTGGTATCTTCATTTTGATACCATATCGCCGGCATATCCTGCCAAACCAATAATCCCAGTTTATCAGCCCAGTAGTAAAACCGCTGCGGCTCGGTTTTCATATGCTTTCTGATCAGGTTGTATCCGGCGTTTTTGGTGAACTGAATATCAAATTTGAGTGCCTCTTCTGTTGGGGCAGTCAGTATGCCGTCAGGCCAGTAACCCTGGTCAAGCAGCCCAAGCTGCATGATGAATCTACCATTGATCAAGGGCCTTGTAACGCCATTAACCTTGCCCAATTTAATATCACGCATGCCGAAATAGCTTTTTATCTTATCGGTAACATGGCCATGAGCATCTTCCAGGCTGATGGTCAGGTCATATAAAAAAGGATCATCCGGCGACCAAAGTTTTGGCGTTTTAATGGGCAGATAAAAGTAGGTGCCATTTGCTGATTTTGCCTGCGAAACCACATTGTTTCCATCAAGGGCTGTCGCAATTACTTTTCCTTCGCCTTTAGTGTTTACCAACACTTTTAAACGATTATTGGCCAGGTCGGGCAGTAAACGGATGTTCTCAATGTACATTTTGTTTACCGGTTCTAACCATACGGTTTGCCATATCCCCGAACAGAACGTATAATCACCGCGGGGGCCGCTTTTACCTGATGGCACGCGGCCGTCATTCAGATCCTGAACCGCAACTACCAATGTATTTTCCCCGTTGGTTAAATAAGGCGTTATGTCAAAACTGAAGGCATCATAACTACCGGCGTGGCTGCCCGCTTTATGTCCGTTCACAAATAAGGTTGCATGATGGGCCACAGCCTCAAAATGAATAACGATCTGTTTGTTTTGCCAACCGGAAGGAATTACAAAACTACGGCGGTACCACATATTGATCTCCTGCTTACGCTGAATGCCGGATAACACAGATTCCGGGCAATACGGAACGCGTATTTGTTCGGATTTACTTTCAAAAGAGACGGGTTTTTCCGGGCCGAGCGCGCTGGCAATATTTTTTCCTCCCCGATAATCCCATTTACCATTCAGACACATCCAGTCGCTGCGTTGCAATTGTGGTCTTGGATATTCGGGTAAAGGAACCTCGGCACCCGAGGCTGCTTTTGTCCACGGTGTAAGTAAGGCAGGCCCCTGGGCAAATAAACAGGAACAATTAGTGAGAAGTATTAGTAGAAACAGTACTATGCGAATCCGGCTTTTACTCATGATCATTGGTTTATTGGAAGGAAACCCAAACTTATTAAAATAAATTTATCTGAGCATCGACGCTGATCATCAAACATAAAAGCCTCAAGTCTTTCTACTTGAGGCTTTTATGCTTTAGGCGCGATTGTAAATCCGTTGTTTGTTGAAGTCCGGAACTTCAAATTCAGACTAACGTGGGGAATCTACCTGTAGTTTATGCTCCGCCTGAAAAAAACGGATACAGAACTCCAAAAAGAAAAACACGCAGATCGTATTATCAATATAATTCAAATGATAACTTTGAAAAATGTTCTTAAAATATTTTTTGCTTGTTTTCATCTTTTTTGGTTTTCAGTTACCTGTGCAAGCCAGCTTCATCATGAACCAAAATGCAACAGCTGCTTATAAAGCTATTTTTGAATTAAGATTCCCGGAAGCTAAAAAGATCATACAGGAAGAAAAGAGCAGAAACGCCAACAATGGCATTACTATTCTTTTAGATAATTACATCGATTTCCTCTATCTGTTAAATTCAGATAATAAAAGTGATTACGAAAAATTTAAGGATCGAAAATCTGACAGGATCGATGAAATAAAAGACAATGATAAAAATTCACCATATTATCTCTTTTCACAAGCAGAAATATACCTGCAATGGGGGTTAATAAAAGCCAAATTTGGAGATTATACCTCTTCAACGATGGATTTAAACAAAGCCAAAAATCTGTTAGCAGAAAACAATGAAAAATTTAAAGACTTTTTACCGAACCAAAAAAGCTTAGGTGTCATTGATTTAATATTCGGGGCTATTCCAGCTAACTTGAAGGGTATTGCCAGTTTCCTTGGAATTAAGGGTGACATTTCCAGGGGCTTTAATCAAATGGAAAAATTCAGGGTTCAAATAGCCGGAACTAAGTATAGTTATTATAAAGATGAAATTATTTTTTTAATGTGTTTTACAGATATAGATGTGTTGCATAGCAGAAACAATTACGGACGTCTTATTTCATTAGTAAATGATATGGATGAAAAAAGCCTGTTAAAAAGCTATTTAAAGGGATATGTAGCGTATAAAACAGGCCATAATGATGAAGCGATCAACTTTTTTTTAAATGTTCCGCGCTCAGCTGAATATATTTCTTTGCCAGCTGTAAATTATTGGTTAGGTAACGCAAAATTATGCCGTATGGATTCGGATGCCAACACTTATTTATTAAAGTATATAAAAGAAACCCAGGGTATAAACTACATTAAAGACTCCTATCAAAAGCTGGCTTATTATTATTATTTAAAAAACGACCAGGTCAATTACAATAATTATTTAAACTTAGTTCGTACCAGAGGGGCCGCGACCGATGAAAAAGATAAACAAGCTTTAAAAGAAGCAAATGATGTTAAACCGGATTTAGACCTGTTAAAAGCCAGGCTGTATTTTGACGGAGGTTATTACAATAACGCGCTTGCGATACTTAAATCTAAACAAGCCAATGATTTTAAAATCATTCGGGACAAAATAGAGTTCTTTTACAGATTGGGCAGAACTTATGATAAAATGAATGCCTATAATGAGGCATTAACAAACTATCAGAAAGCCATTAATATAGGTAAAAACGAAAGTTATTATTATGCCGCCAACTCGGCATTATATTCAGGCGAACTATATGAGCAAAAAAAGGATTACAAAAAAGCCGGTGATTATTTTAATATGACGCTCCGGATGAAAGATCATGCGTATCAAAACAGCATTGATACACAGGCCAAAGAAGGTCTGAAACGAATCAAGGCGGATTAGTTATGCAACTTCTTTTTCTCGGGTAAAGCGAACATGTTTATCCAATGCATTTTTGTGGTGAGCGTTTATTTTTTGTTTTACTGATTCAAAAACAAAATCCTCGCCGGTCCCGCAATCTAACATGTCAAAATACACCGAAGGTTTACTGCTTTCAAAATATTCGAATATATTACTGCTCCATATTAACTGGCATTTGCCATGAGTAAGCGCCATGATCTCGTTTAAACCATCTTCAAATTGTATGCGCCTGATATGATTGCTTTCCAGTTGCCCCTGCGGATAAAAAAGCAGCAAATTACCTGGTTCACGTAAAATTTCGGCTGCATACTCAAAGCTCTCTCTAATGGAGCGCTTCCCCGGATCTATGGAAAAGCTGCCGCAATACCTCAACCATTTATTTTTTTGCATTTGCTTCTTTAATGACATAATATAAAGGCGTTTCATACTGTTCGGCCCCCACATTACCCGGTTACATAAATAAAAGGCCAAAAATCCATCAAGAAAACTAAAGTGGTTACACATGAGCAGGTAGGAATGGCCAGGGTTGATATCAATATCCTTAATAACTATTTTATTAAAACGCCTCTTGAAGATTAGGCCAATGATGATGGCCCCGCATTTAAAAAAAAACGGATGTAATGGTTTTGATTTTATGATCATAACAACAGCTCTGCTAATGTTGAAACAAAATTTTTATTGATCATTTCGTGGTTCTCCTCTAAAATTATAACTTCTGCCTGTTTCAACCTGGTAAAAAATACTTTACCAATAGCGGGTAAATACATTTTATCATATTTGCCAAAAATAAATATACTCCTGATGTTATGCTTTTCGAGCATATTGATTAATTGCTGTTCATTAGTTTCTAAATGACGTAAATAAGTAAAGCAGGCATATAAAGCAAACCTTAACTCGGCCGTACCTATTTCGTTATGTAAAATGTCCCTCCCGGCTGCATCAATAAATTTACACCATTCGCATAAACTTATTAAATTGATCATAGCCTTTTTGCTCAGCATTAATTTTTCAAGCAGTTTATTTCCTGTTTTATTTTTGCCGAAATAGCGGATCAAAGCGCCCGGATTAATAGACGAAGGCGCAGCTACAATATATTCATTAACCCTATCAGGCAGCTCCTCAACTACTGTTGTGGCATAATGAGAACCCATGGAATAGCCAATTACCGAAAAACGCCCAATCTGTTCATGTTTGCAAAAATCCTTAATGAGGTTGGCAAACTCCTTTTTTTGCAAACCCTTTTTTACTGTGGCTAAGCTTTGATCTTTTAACCAGGTCTCTTTATGAAAAAACAGGTCAAACCCCCAAAACGTAAATTTATCGCCAAAGGTTTCAGTCATTAATTTAAATTGTTTGCCATGCATCCCAAAACCATGAAAACATAACATATTATCAGCACCTGTACCAAACTTATAATAATGTAACCTTACGAAAGTGTGGTCGAAGTAATGGCTGGTCATAAGTTAAAGGTTTTGGACAATAGCAATAGCCCAGGCATATTGCCCATCATGTGATATAGTGATACTGATGTTAAATGTATCAGACGGTTGTTGGTGAAAGATAACCTGAGGCTGGCCTCCAATTTTTTTCCTGATGATCTCGATTTTTTTCCAGCCAATAGCTGCCGGGGCAAGCTGTTTAATAGCTTTATATACAGCTTCCTTTGCCGCCCAGGTTGATGCATAGCGCAGCAGGGAATCATCAAAAAGATCACAATAAGCGATCTCATTGGGGGTGTAAACTTTATTTTTAAACAGTGGGGTTAATGAAGCTTCAAAATCAGGAATAAAAACAAGATCATTGCCAATTGCAAATTTTTTGTCAATAGTTAAGCTGTTTATCGATCTTAAAATATCATTCTCCATCAGCTGCTATCGCCATAATGTTAAACCCGCCATCAACAAAATGTATGTTTCCGGTAACTTTTTTTGAAAGGTCTGAAAAATAATACAAGGCAGCGTTGCCGACGTCCCCAGCATCAATATTTCCAAGCGGAGCTGTAGCTTTACTGAGTTTCCTGAGCTTGCGCACACCGTTTATACCACCTGCCGAAGTAGTCATGACCAGGCCTGCAGATATAGCATTTACCCGGATCTGCTTATTTCTAAAATAATCGGCCAGATAAACTACGATATTTTCAAGTGCCGCCTTGTTAACAGACATTCCCGCATAACCAGGAAACACTCTTTGCGAGGCATTGTAAGTAAGCGTTAATACGGATGCATTATGAGCCAGCAAAGGCTCTGCAACCCTGGCAATCCTCAGTAGCGAGTAGGCGCTGATATTAAAGGAATCCATGAGGTCTTCAAACGGAATATCAATATACTTTGGTGCAGGTGCATTGCTGCCCGGTAAACTGTAGCACATGACCTGCTGGTTTCCAAATGCAACACCATGTAAAACATAATCGATGGCGCCCAATTCCGTATATACCCACTGCATAAATCTGGTTATCTGCTCTTCATTTCTTACGTCCACTTCCATAGCAAAATGTTGCGGTACGCCTAACTCATCAAGCAAATGCAAAACATTTACCTTAGTATCGTCAACATAGCTCAATGCAATTTTACAACCTGAGTTATGCAGCTTTACGGCAATATCATACGCAATGGAGCTATCATTCCTCACCCCGAAAATAACCGCTACTTTATTCTTATTATCTATCATGGGCTTTAATTGTTCCTGGAGATGGACATGGCACTGTTTGTGCCGCCAAAACCATAGTTCAAACAAACTATCCGGTTAACTTCTTTAGCCAGTGTTTGCGGAGATATTAAATGCCGGTAAGCGTCCAGCGGTTTATCCGGGCCATCCCATTCCAGTGTTTTTTGAAATGATTCCAGTTCGGGGTTTAATCTTTCCGAATTTAAACAGGGCAACACCTGTTGGTTTTGCAGCATAAATATAGATGCTATCAGTTCAACAGCGCCGGCAGCGCCCAGCATATGGCCAAACTGCGATTTTGGTGCGGCAATCTGGTAACCATCTTCGCCCATCACATCAACCACGCTTAGCAATTCAATGGCATCACCAACCGGGGTCGAAGTGCCATGAACTTTTACAACATCAGCTTTAATGGCACTATCGCCAAATAAACCCTTCCATAATCTTTTTTGGCCGGAAAAGGATGGGAAAAACATATTGCCGGCACCATCAGAGTTGTTATGGTAATTGTCAATTACCGCTAATACCTGCGCGCCCCTTGCTTTAGCCGCTTCATATTCTTCCAGGGCAACAATGCCGCAGCCAAATGAGCAAACAAACCCATTCCTGCTGGTATCGAATGGCCGGGAACTTTCACCAGCTTTAAACCCCTTACTTAATACCTGCATGGCATCAAAACCAATAAACGTTTCTAACGAGGTACCCTCAACCCCGCCTGCTATTACACGATCCTGAATACCGAATTTAATAAGGCGATAAGCATAGCCGATATTACCTAACCCGGTTGCACATGCCGAACCAATAGATTCGCAAACACCTCTGTTTTTGATTAAGCAGGATACATTGGCGGCATCCCGGTAAACCATGGCCCTGTCAACCGTATGCGAACCTGCGATACGGGTTTTGCGTTTAAGTTCAAAAAAATTATGCCAGGCGGTCCTTAAAATGACGTGCCCCGCACCTCCGGAACCAATAACTACCCCTGTTTGCTCAGATTCAGTTTCAGGTTTTGTCCAGCCAGCCATTTTTATGGCCTCCTGTGCTCCAAGCATAGCCCAGATACTCCCAACATCGGCCGTAGCCAGGTTGCCGTCGGGTATCCTGCCCAGCGTATCAATATAGGTTTCCGGATAATTTTCTGCAAGAGTTGAGTAAATAGCTTCCAGACCCATTTCTTCTTCGGTAATAAAACCAGATACTGTTGAACGGATATTTTTTCCATGGGCAAGCGCCAGGTCCCAATCCCGTACAAGGCTTTCACCTTTAAATAGTTTTGCCTTAAAATCATTCAGATCCTTACAGTTAGGGAAAGCCCCTCCCATGCCTACTATGGCCACGCGCCTTCCCTCGATGTTCATAATTAAACTTTTTGCTTGGTTTTTATGATCAAATCAACAATATCCTTAACTTTTGAGCCAAGGTCATCGATGTCGTCATCCTCAAATTCTACATCAAACTTCTGTTCGGCTTTGGCAGCTATGTTTATCATTTCCGTCGACGGGGTGTTCAAGTCGGCTATAAAATCAGTATCTTCCGTAACATTATCCAGTTTAGACGGATCTATTGTTCTGACTGTTCTTAATATTTCTATCAGGCCCGTAGTTATTTCTTGTCTTTCCATTAGGTTATAATTATTGTTTTTTTATTCCTCGTCCTGTAACATCAAATAGTTCTGCTATTAAAGTAAACCCATCTTCTAAATCATACTTAAGCAGTTTTTCTTTTGTATAATTACCAAAGTAGTTATCAACATCTAATCCCTTCGGTACTTTGTAAATTCTTCCATCGCAGGTCATTTGTCTGAATTTATAAAATGTGATTAAACCCATACTGATAAATACATCGCCGGGTTGTAAATATCCCCGAAAATTAACCTGCCCTATACTCACAAATAAAGGGTTAAAAGTTTGTTTAAGGTGGTTAAATGTACATTGTTGTTTTATACATTCTGCATAGGCGCTGCACGATACGATGGTAGCCTGGGCAAAGGCTTCAATCTGGTCAACGCCTCTGAATATTCCAAAATGATCTTCAACATCTACAGTTGTAGGGGAATAGCTGGCAATAATTCCCACACCGGGCTGATGCCAATGATATTTATTTAATAAGATTTTTTTAGGGCCATGGACCAGTACATCCTCAGGGGCAACTCCCATGAGATTATCCATAAAGTCCATCAAACTAAACCTCCATTTATATGAATATTTGTCCCGTTGATATAAGAAGCCTGATCAGATAATAAATAGGCTATCATCTCTGCAACATCTTCCACCTTTCCAAATCTCTTTGATGGGATCATTTTCAAATATTTTTCTTTTTGAATTTCAGGTAAATTATTAGTCATATCGGTTTCAATAAAGCCTGGTGAAACGCTAAGCACCCGAATATGATGATCTTCGTTAAGTGCAGCGGCTTCTTGCGCCAATGATTTAGATAGCGCAACCAGTCCGGCTTTAGTAGCTGAATATACCGATTGGAATGCATTACCTGTTTCTGCCACTACCGAACTTATATTTATAATAACGCCACGCTTACTTAAACTAAAAATTTTCATCGCTGTTTTGCAAATCATGATAGGCGCTTTTAAATTAACATTAAGCATAACGTCTATTGACTTTTCGGGTTGATAAATTAACGAGTTATCAAAAGTAACCCCGGCATTATTTATTATAGCATATAACGAATCTCCATGCTCTTTTTTTAACTGTTTACAAAAGTTAACCAATTGTTCCGGATCAGAAAAATCTGCGCATAAGATCTGACTATTGGGTATAACCTCTGCAAAGCTCCCGACACGTGAAGCATGAAGAATTAACTGGTATTCTGTTGATAATTTTTTCGATATCGCTAAACCAAGGCCTCTGCTTGCACCAGTTATCAATATCTTTTTATCTGTCATTTATCATATAAAAAAATAGTCCATCAATATAGTAATTAAATTATTGAAAGCAAATGTATACTGGCTTAGTCAAAGAAACACGTATACGAAAAGTTGTTGATTAGTGTTACTTATTATGCTTGCTTTTATACTGGTTCAAGGCTTATCAACCAGATGTATTAATTCTTCCGTGCCCATTTTTCCAGCTTGTTAACCAGGTCATCCAATTTAAATGGCTTGCTTATATAATCGTCCATACCTGCATCCATACAAATTTGTAAGTCGGTTTGAAGGGCATTGGCTGTCATCGCTATAATAAAGGGGCGGGTCGGGAATCGTTTTTTTATTATTTGTGTAGCTTCCAGGCCATCCATTTTGGACATTTGTACATCCATTAAAATAATGTCGAATGTTTTTTTATTAACAAAATCCAGTACCTCCAGTCCGTCTGCTGCCAAATCGGCTTCATATCCTAATTTACTCAAAATCTTCATAATTAGTTTTTGGTTCATCTGGTTGTCTTCACCAACCAAAATATTCAATGGGTACCTTTTTGCAAAATTATCAGGTAGTTTATGTTTTGTAATATCGGCGTGCAGCGGCTCATGAATGGTAGAATTTATGCGCCTGCCAAGTTCTTTTAAAATGTGTTTATATAAATTATCTTGTTTTGCAGGTTTGGTTAATATAGCGCAAAAAAGATCGGGATTATCTTTATGGAAAATATAGCCGATGGAGCTCAAAAGCATTATGGGTAATTCGGGGTATTTAGCGCGTATTAAGGTTGCCAGTTCAATTCCATCCATAAACGGCATTTGCATGTCGGCAATAACAAGCTTAAAATCAAATTGTTGCGACAATATATCAAGGGCCTTTTCACCTGAATTGGCTACTACCGGGCTTAGCTTCCACTGCTCCAGCTGACCTTTTAAAATTCTGCAATTGGTATCATTATCATCAACAATCAAAATTTCACTTTTTTCAAAACCATTCATATGATGGTTTATTTGTATTGGGTCTTGCAGTAAACTTTTTTGCGAGTGAATAGAAAACCGGAATGTACTTCCTTTACCAATTTCACTTTCTACACTAATTTTACCGCCCATTAACTTCACCAGTTGTTCGCTTATAACCAGGCCAAGGCCCGTGCCGCCGTATTGACGGGTGGTTGACGAATCAACCTGCGAAAAAGCTTTAAATAACCTGTTCAGCTTATCGGCAGAAATGCCGATACCGGTATCCTTTATCTCAAAGCTTAATTCAATCTGGTTATCCTCTGAAGTGCTGAGTAAGTGTACCGCCACATAAATTTCACCTTTTTTGGTGAACTTGATAGCGTTACTTATTAAATTGATCAGGATCTGACGAAGTCTTAAACTATCGCCAATAATTTGCGCCGGTACATCATAGTCAATCTGGTAAACCAGGTCAAGCTTTAAGTGGGCGGCTTTTAAAGCAAAAACATCAAAAACTTCTTCAATACAGGTACGCAGGCTAAAATCCTTTTCCTCCAACTCCATATTACCCGATTCTATTTTAGAAAAATCTAAAATATCGTTAATCACCGCCAGCAGGTCTTCGCCACAGGTTTGTATAGATTCGGTAAAAGTCCGCTGTTCTTCATCCAAGGGAGTTTCGGCAAGTAAAGAGGCCATCCCGATCACTCCATTCATCGGCGTCCGGATCTCGTGGCTCATGGTTGCCAAAAATATACTTTTAGCCCTGTTAGCCTCCTCTGCTTCAAGAGCCGATTTTTTTTCAACTTCGATCGCCCGGGCCAGCTGTTCGGTGCGCTCTTCAACCTGGCGTTCAAGCTCGGCCTTTTGTTTCAATATGGAACGTGTGCGGATGAGGTAAAATGCAGGCCCTACTCCAATGAAAATTAATGCTGCAGTCAATTTAAACCACCAGGTAAGCCAAAAAGGTGGTTTAATATAAACGGTGATAAATGTGCCATTTTTATTCCATTTGCCATCGTTATTAGATGCCTTTACCCTGAATGTATATTGTCCGGGGTCCAGATTTGTGTACGTAGCAGTTCGCTTATTACCCACATAGTTCCAGTCTTTATCAAAGCCTTCCAGCTTATAAGCATACTGGTTTTTTTCGGAAATGGTATAATTCAGGGCTGCAAACTCAAATGTAAGTACCGTGTGTTTATAGGAAAGGTTTATGTAACTTGTTTCGCTGATATCTTTTTGAAGCGGGGAGTTTTTATCGGCGGTGGTTACCTGCTTGTTAAAAATCTGTAGCCCTGTTATATAAACAGGAGGAATAAAGTCATTATCTTTTAAACTATCGGGATAAAAAGTGCTAAATCCGTTTACGCCGCCAAAAAACATTTGCCCATCTGCAGTTTGAAAACAGGAGTGGCCTTTAAATTCATCTCCCTGCAACCCGTCAGAAATACCATAGTTTCTGATGAGTTTAGTTTTGGGATTAAACCGGGAAATCCCTTTGTTGGTGCTTAACCAGAAGTTGCCTTTACGATCTTTCAAAATCGTATAGATCACGTTATTAGGCAAACCCTCCCTTTCGGTGTATATTGTAAATGTTTGGCTGCGCTTGTTAAACAGGTTAAGTCCGCCTCCGTTTGTACCTATCCATATATCACCGTCATCCGTCTCGGTAACCGACTCGATAGTGTTGTTTGATAAACTGTGTTTATTTCCCTCATCGTGCCTGTAATGCGTAAAACGGCCTGTTTTAGGATTTAATATATCCAGGCCATTATCAGTGCCTATCCATATATTGCCCTGTTTATCCTGGAATACGGTAGTAACAATATCGCTGCTTATGCTGTTATTATTCCGTGGGTTGTTCCTGTATCGTGTAAAGAGACCGGTTTTTACGTTATAATAATTAAGTCCGCCTTTCCAGGTACCTAACCATATATTGCCGTCATGGTCTTTATACATATTGTTGATATCTGAAAGGGAAAGGCTGCGTGGATTATTTGCCTGGGGCATGTGATGTATAAAAGTTCCCTTTTTTTTATCAAACAGGTCAAAGCCACCAATGTGGTAGCCAATACCGATAATATTTTTATTTATTGATACTATCGCCATTACATGATTATTGCTTATCGTATTACTATTATTAGCATTATGCAGGTAATGAATAAAGGTTTTTTTCTTCCGGTTAAATAAATTCAGCCCACCCCCATCGGTGCCAATCCAAATATTTTCATCAGTGTCATCGCTGGAGATGGCCAGCACATTATTGTTGCTTAAACTATTGGGATTGTTTGGGTTTTGACTATAGGAACTGAATTTATTGCCAAACTCCGGCACAAAATTAACACCGCCCGAATAAGTGCCTATCCAGGTATTTCCTGTGTCATCCTTATATAAACAATAAACAGAGTTACTGCTAAGACTGTAATGGTCATTTGGATCAAATTTGTAGCAAATAAACTTATTGGCCGGATAATCGAGCACACTTATGCCGCCATTTTCGGTCCCTATCCACAGCTTTCCGTCGCCGCTTTCCAGTATCGAAAGAATATCATTATGGCAAATACTATTGCTGTTATTGGGGTTATGTTTAAAATTTATAAATGAATCACTTCTGCTGTTATATAGTGCCAGCCCGCCTCCATGTGTACCTACCCAAATATTGCCCTTGCTATCTTTATATACCGCTTTTATCCAGCTGGCGCCAATACTGTTATTGTTTGCCGGATCGTGAACATAACGAATAAACTTACCATTTTGGGGATTAAATTGATAAAGTCCATCATCGGTTCCTATCCATAGCCAGCCATTATTATCCTCAGTAACCTGGTAAATAAAGTCGTTAATTAAACCGTTTTTATCTGTATGTGTAAATTTTTTAAATGAACCATTTGTAGCATTAAATAGATATAAGCCCTTACTGGTGCCCAGCCAGATCCTTTTTTTACTATCTAAAAAGATAGACCTGACGGCAAAAGTTAAATGATTGGAATAGTGGATAAATGTATTTGTCGCCCGGTCAAATCTGTCAAGCCCGCTTTCGGTTCCGATCCATAAATTATGGGAACCGTCTTCCATTATAGCTAATACATAATTATCAATAATAGTTGCTTTATTATTCTGGTCGTGTTTATAATGAGTAAATTTATAACCGTCATACTTATTAAGGCCATCTTCGGTTCCAAACCACATAAAGCCACGACTGTCTTTAATAATGGTTCCTACATGGCTTTGGGAAAGACCTTCGTTTGTACTAAGCTGTTTAAATTTAAGAGCGTGCATTTGCGAATAAGATAATCCGGGAAAAAGCAGGTATAAACACGGGATAAAAAGAAATATTGGCCTCATTTTATTGTGTTAATACTATTATGGTATATCTAATCCGCTGATGTTTTAAATCAAAACAAGTATTACAGCGGCTAAATAATACGCGTATTTGCGGAGCCTATTAGTTTGGCCTCAGGAATCTAATCTTAATAATTTCTACCGGAGCAGAACTTATATCAATCAAACCGCCTTTTAACATTTATAATAATTCCAAACTACCAAAAACTTTATTTTAAAGTTAGTTCTTGTTTTTATTCATACGGTGTTTATGGGAAATAGTTTCATATAATATTTAATATTGCGATGGCCCATTTGTGACTTTATCAATTTTAGTACTGCCCATCCAACCGGCAGGGCCAGGCGCTAAGTGTAGCAAATTATGCTCTCAGAAGAGTTAGCGAATGGGTTGAAGGATGTTTTAAATGGTCTGAAAGTAACAACTACATCATTATCAGCAACATCAAAAACAACCTATTACTGGAAAATAGTGGCCCGGGATAGTAATGGAAATACGTCGCAATCGCAGGTATCAACTATCGGGTTTAGCCCAAATATGATGGCGACCTTCGCGCAGAGCCCGATCGCGTTCAACACATGGGTGACCCTGTTCGGCTCCTTGAGTAAGGCGCTCGACGTGAAGACCAGTGACAGCATCGGCCTTGCTGTTTCCGAAGGGAATGGCTGCAACTACTGCCTGACGGTTCACAGCTTACGGCCGAGCATATGGCCAAGCTGCCGGCCGATGAAATCATTCTCGCCCGAAAGGGCCATGCCAGCGATCCGAAGCGGGACGCCGATGTGACAATGGTCCGCGATGCCGGCTTCACGGATGCCAACGTCATGGAGATCATCGCGCTGGTGGCGATGTATACCCTTACGAATTTTTTCAATAATGTGTTCGATCCTGAGAAGGACTTTCCCGCCGTTACGCCGGCTGGCTCGATCTGACCGTTGTCGGGTCGAATCGACCTTCTCTGAAGGTGCCTGGAGGTTTGACACGCTGAAAACAAGATTTCCGACCTTCTGTTATTTCAGGAGTGTTTTCCCGGAAAGTGTAATGATAAGTATTAACGCTAAAAACTAAAAAAATGAAAACAATAGCATACGGCAATATCACTTCATCAAGTGGGTATTTGCTGATGAGCAAAAAAGGAGGTGTATTATGAAAGCAATTGTTGTAACAGACCAGGATGCCGGATTAGCCGGAATGAAACTGGTAGAGTTGCCTGAGCCGCCGGCAGCGATAAACGATGTCATCGTTCAGGTTTATGCAGGCAGTATTACCGGGGACGAGCTGTCGTGGCCGTCGACCTGGACCGATCGTGCTGATCGTGACCGCACGCCGTCGATCCCCGGCCACGAAATGGCCGGAGTGGTAACAGTGCTTGGCTATGGCACGACAGGGTTGTCAGTAGGGCAACGGGTGTTCGGCCTTCAGGATTGGTATCGCAATGGCTCCCTGGCAGAGTACGTGTCCATTGAGGCGCGAAACCTTGCACCGCTGCCGGATGATATTGATTTCAATGATGGCTCTGCGCTCGTGATGCCGGGTCTGACTGCCTGGCAGGGGCTGTTTCTGCATGGCCGCCTTCAGTCGGGGCAAAGAGTCCTCGTACATGGGGCGGCTGGTATAGTTGGTTCGATGGCTGTCCAGCTCGCACGTGAGGCCGGTGCGTATGTCATTGGCACCGGACGCGCCGCGCACCGTGAAGCGGCGCTCCGTTTCGGCGCAAATGAGTTCGTCGACCTTGATAATGATACATTAGAAGATATCGATCAGGTAGATCTGGTTTTTGATGTCCTCGGCGGCGACATCGCGATGCGATCTTTGGGCGTGATTCGCGCCGGAGGAACCTTTGTAACCGTTGCCGGCCCGATCGAGGCGCAGCCAGCCGGAGTTCTGACTATCGATTTTGTCGTTGAAGCCGATCGCGCCCAATTGAGTGAAATTGCGCGGAGGTTCCGTGAAGGCCGCCTGAGGGCGAATATAAGCAACATCGTTACGCTCGACGACGCGGTCGCTGAATATAACTCGACTAATCGGGTCAAGGGTAAGACGATTGTCCGCGTTCGCCCGTAAGGACCCGGGGAGGTCGAGCGGTCATGGCCTCCCCTTCTTCACCCACATCCAGGCACAAACAAGGCCACCGATGAGTTGCAGTGGAAGGAAGATTCCCCGCATTAAGCCGCTAAAACCGTTAGCGTCTTTATAAATATAGGGCGTCATCACCCTCAACCTCTACCGTATTATTATAGCGGCCGTATACACTGTCAAATTTTAACAGGTAGGCTGCATTTTCAATATGCATGAGGTCGTTAATAGCTATTACATCTAATTCTGGGCTTTCCAGGGCTATTTTGATCGAGGCCCTGCCGATTCTTCCGAAGCCGTTGATTGCTAATTTTTTCATAATTGTTTTTTATGTTTTTCACCTTGTATTGAATTTAGTAACAGGGAATGTGTTTTAATGGTTTCCAAAAGGTGGTTATTAGAAGCACAAATTACCCGGTCATGACAGCAAAGTTACAAGCCATACATAGTATCGTATGGTAGTTTTTAAAGGAATAATGGTGGTTTTTATAGATAAACATGAACAGTAGGTGCAACTCCCCAACTCTTGATTACATTGGTTGTCAGAATATTGAATTTTTCATTGGTTCCACCCAGCTCCCCGCAATATTTACTAAACACTACCGAGGCAATTTTATAATGTCTGATAACGTAGGAACAGAGTATGCAGGGTTCTGCATTTGAATATAATATTGCTCCCTCGCATGTTCCGTGCTTTTGTATAGCATCTAAAACGGCAACGACTTCGGCATGGCGGGTAACGTCTTTAAGCTGACGACCTTTTTCATACCCTTCTCCTATAATTTCACCGTTAAGTACAATAATGCTGCCCACTTCGCTTTCTCCCTGTGATGTTGCAATTGCAGCCAATTTAAAGCAGCGATCCATGTATGTTTTATGAGTTACTATGTCCATAGCTTATGCTTGGTGATGTTTAAGCTTAAAATGTTTTTATTAAAGTTATCAATAATGGTAAAAACATACCATTGATGTTTACTGATCAATGGTATGCTTTATGGTGATATTATTTTTGAGCTCCTGTTTTTTTATCAAGGAACTGCCTTATGGTGGCAGCTATTTCATTAACGTTACTTTCCAAAGCAAAGTGGCCGGCATCGTATAAATGATATTCGAGGTTTTTGATATCTTTTTTATAAGCTTCAGCGCCGGCAACCGGGAATATATAATCATTTTTACCATACACGATCAGCATCTCCGGGTTATAAGTACGGAAGTATTCCTGCCATTTTGGATACAAAGGCACATTGGTACGATAATCATAAAACAAGTCAAGCTGAATTTGTCCGTTTTCGGGTCTTTCCAGGTGACGCAGGTCAATTTCCCAGTTATCAGGGCTAATCACACTTTCATCAGGTACGCCATGGGTATATTGCCATTTCAAGCCATTGGCATCATGAAACCCTCTTAATGCGGTTTCTGCTTCTTTGTTGTTTCTGTCGGCCCAATAAGCCTTGATCGGATCCCAGAAAGCTTCCAGGCCTTCATCATAGGCACAGCCATTCTGAACAATCAGGGTCTCAATTCTTTCAGGGTGGTTAGATGCAATGCGCCATCCAACCGGTGCGCCGTAATCCATGAGGTATAAACTGTATTTTTTAATATTAAGCTGGTTTAATAGTTCTTGTACTATTACAGAATAGTTTTCAAAGGTATAAGCAAAATCAGCGATGGCGGGTTGTTCGCTTCTGCCATATCCCGGATAGTCAGGGGCAATTAAATGGTACTTGTCTGATAGGTCATTAATAAGGTTTCTGTACATGTGCGATGAACTTGGGTAGCCATGCAGTAACACTAATACAGGTGCATCTTTAGGACCTGCTTCACGGTAAAAAATGTTCACTCCATTGATCTTAATGAAGTGATGTTGTGTTTGATTTTTCATGTTGTTTTAATTTATTTATTTCAGTTGGTAATTTATTTACCGAACGTTCGGTAAATAATAAGATTCAAAACTCCTTTTCTCTGATTAATACTACAATTGTTGGTATCAGATTAAATTATGCAGTTAATAAGGCGGGTATTTTGGTCAGGCAGTTTTTAAAATAATTTTTATCGCCGGTAACTCCGGCCAGTACAAGTGAACCCTGGATAAGGAGATTAATAAGTTTTGCCTGTTGCCCCGCGACTTTTGACGATAAGCCGAGGTCAATGCCAATATCTGTAAAACCATCTGCCAGCAGGTTAAAGCAACTGTTCACTTTTTCTTTAAATGCTTCGGCATCTGTACCTATAGTTAATGTTCTGAGCAGGCAATTATTTGCTCCTCCATTATACAATTCATCAATAGAGGTAATAACTTTTTTGAGCCGGGTTTCGGGTTTTAGTTTTTTATTTGCCGATACCGAAACAATATTTTGAAGTATCCATTCCTCAACAATGCTCAGAACGTGTTGTGCCATTTCCTTTTTTCCATTTGGAAAACGGTGGTATAAACTGGCTTTCTTTAATCCTGTTGCCTGGGCCAGCAATTCCATTGATGCGCCATCATAACCAAGTTCGCTAAAGGTTTTAAACAGCTTCAGGTCTACATTTTCAGGGTCAACTTTTTGAGTACGCATATTTTAAAATTGTTTTTTTTGAATTATGAATCAAATATACTGAACGTTCGGTAAAATAAAATTAATTATAGCATTAACAACGAAAAGTGCCATATAAAAGTTAAATAATACCACAGATGCTTGTTCGGCAAAGGCATTGCTATTGCATCTACCATAAAATCAATTTCCGGATCCGGATAGAGGCCAATTCAGGAATTGATGTTATATGCCTGGTAATTGATGATCAGCAATGCCAGTTTTTCTAAATGCTTATCAACACGCGTGTTCCAAATGGGGCAGTAATTTAACCTGATATAATTATTGAATTGATTGGTGGCCGAAAATATTTGACCGGAGGTAATGCCAATACCTTCCTTCAGTGCCCGCCTGTGTAATTCCCAGGCATCTACATAAGCCGGAAATTCCATCCCAATGCTCATCCCGCCTTTGGGCGTAGAAATTTTGACATCTCCAGGGAAATAATTATTGATGGATGTAAATAAAGCCCGGTTGTTGAAACAACCGGGCTTTCAATGCTATTGCGTACCGCCTGCGCAAGCGATATGGCGAACATCTGCTTTTTTAGTTTGTACCTGTGCGCTTTGCACTAACATCCTGCGGGAACCAAATCATCATTTCGCCCTTTCCCCTGTTTGCCCATGAATAATAAGGTATTGCGGTAAGCATTACTTTTTTTACGCCTAAACTATCTTTTCTCATAACCTCGCCTTGTAAAACCGTGACCCCATTTAATAAACCAGCCTTGTTCTGAGGCTTGAAAACGGTATTTTTGGGAATGATCAGGTTACTTAAACTACCTTCATTATCTTTCCATTCGGAACAGTATATTATTGGACCACGTTGTAAGGCTATTTTATCCTTGTTATCATTTAAAGCTTTATGAGCGATAACCTTTTTAACCTCCATCGGAAGATCCAACTGCAGCTCATCACCCTTTTTCCATTCCCTATTGATAACAGCATAACCGTTTTCCATATGATATTTAACCGGTTGACCATTGAGTTTGATATTGATCTTTGCCGATGATTTATTTTCAAAAGCATACAAGTCTGAAGGGATAGCTTCTGAACGTATCCATCCCGGTATGCGGATCCGCAGGGCGAAAACAGCGGGTGATGCGGGTTCAACAGCAAATGATAACAAACCTTTCCAGGGATAATTGTTATGCTGTGTGATATTGACCTTTTTATCATTTACAAGAAGATTGGCATTCCCGGCAATAAAGAGATTAACAAAAACATTATTATCCTTTTGAGCATATATATACCCTAGTAAAGACGGCAGAAACCTCACCATATTGGTTGGGCAGCAGGAACACTCAAACCATCCTGATCTGCCGGGTTCTAAAGCAGGATGCGTGAACCCGCTTGTTACCTGCATGGCATTGGTATAAAAAAATGATTTCCCGTCTAAACCCACACCTGAGATTAATCCATTATACAACACTTTTTCCAGCAGATCAATATACCTGGAATCGCCATGTAACAAAAACATACGCTGGTTCCAAAAAACCTCACCTATAGATGCACAGGTTTCGTTATAAGCTGTGGCGTTTGGTAATTCATAATCGGCACCAAAACGTTCGCCTCCGGGTACAGCCCCAATTCCGCCCTGCACATAAATTTTCTTGCTTGCCATGTTGTTCCAGATCTTGTCAATAGCTTCAATATATTGTTTATCGCCGGTTAAAGCAGCAACATCAGCCATTCCGGCATACAAATACATAGCTCGTACGGCATGTCCTTCGGCTTCAGTCTGATCCACAACCGGTTTATCATCCTGCCAGTACATACCATTTTTCCATTCATCTGTACCACTCTTATCATACTCCCTCCTGCCCCTTTCATCAATAAAAAATTTAGCCAGATCCAAATAGTCTTTTTTCCCGGTGATCCGGTATAGGCGCACAAGGCCCATTTCGACAATTTCATGCCCGGGGGCAACATGCCTTTTCCCCGGACCAAACGTTTTGATTAGCAGATCTGCATTTCTTAATGCTATATCCAGGAAATTACGCTTTCCCGTGGCCATAAAATGCGCGCTTGCGGCCTCAAACATGTGTCCGGAATTATATAGCTCGTGGCTTAGCTCATTTTCTTTTACCCACCGCTCCGGGCCCGACCAGGGGTGCGGATGTAGTGGATCAATGGTACGAGCGGTATAAAGATAGCCGTCGGGCTCCTGGGCTTTCCCAACTACGGTTATCAGCGAATCTACATACTTATCCAACTTAACATCGGGATGTACAGCCATTGAATATGATGCCCCTTCTATAGTTTTATAAATATCGGTATCATCAAAAGGGAATTTGGTACAAAACTTTCCGCTCCTGGCAGCTGCCATTTCAAAATTTTTAACCCGGCCTGTGTTTTCACAACGGGCAAACGATGCAGGAATGGTTACGGTACGGTTGGTTTCGATACGCGGTAACCAGAAATGATCATCCAGTTTTACCTGTGTAAAAGTTACCGGTTTAATGGGATAGTCCTTTACCTGCGCAGCAGCCCCACTCCCATACATTAAAAATGCAATTATTAACTTTCTCATTTTACGAACATCTTATATCAGCTTATTACTTATTAAGTTTATTTTAAAACCGCGCTCGATTTCTTCTCTACTAAAGAGTATAGGACAACGGATGTGTTGTCCTATACTCTGTTACTGACTTTATTTATTCTATTAATAGCCTGTGTTTTGCTTCAGGTTAGCATTTTTTTCTATTTGTGTTCTTGGTATGGGGAACAATATTCTGTTTATATTATTAGTTGCGGCATGAGACAACCATGATTTTTTAGTGAATGCTCCAAACCTGATCATATCGGTGCGCCTGTGGCCTTCCTGATCAAACTCCCAGCCCAGCTCATCTAAAAACCTGCCATATTGAATATCGGCACCACCTTCAGTAGTATGCTGGTTATTTACATTATCCTGAAGGCCATACACATATGAACTACCTTGTTGTAGCTGCGCTCCGGTAACAGTAGCTTTAGCAGGATTTGATGCAAAATCGCGTTGCCTAACCTGGGTAACTATAACGGCGGCGGCATCTGCCTTCCCGGTACGTAATAGGCATTCAGCCTTCATCATCAATACGTCTGCATAGCGAAAAACAGGATAGTCATTACTTAACCTGTTGGTGGCGCCCATTTTTATTTCAAATTTACCCAGGCGAAAACCATGTATAGATTCTCCTTTTTCAAGTCCGGGCAGTTCATTAACAAAGCTTAGTGGTTTGCCTGTAAAATCGCCCTGAGCAACATAGAGCATCTGACCAGCCGAAGTATATTGCTGACCTTTTATCCAGTTATTCTGGTACCGTGCATCGCTTTGATCAAACGTGCTTATAAACTGAGGGATTGCACAGATACCACCCCAGGGTGTATTTTTAAGATTATAGGTAGCCTGGTTTTCCTGCTGCAATGTTTGCATGTGAAGATCAAAAGCATTCCAGTTGTTGGTATAATCCTCATCCATAGGTATTGCAAAAATGATCTCCTTTGAATTTTGGTTTTCTGTTACAAATACATTTTTCTGGGCAGGTTCCAATACATACCCTGCTCCTGAGTTTATAACAGCATCGCAGGCAGCAATACATTCAGCCCATTTAGGTGTTCCGGTGTAAACACCTGCGTTCAGATGCATTTTGGCAAGTAGTGTATAGGCTGCCCACTTATTAAACTTTCCGTAAGTAGCCACATTATTTTCGGCACTTAATAAGGGTATATTGTCTGTAAGTTCCTTAACAATAAAGTCATATACTTCGGTGCGGGTATTTTGTTTCGGCAAAAAGCCGGCAGGCAAATCAAACTTTGTTACAATGGGAACATTACCATAAAAATCGCACAGGATTGCGTAGTATGAGGCCCGCAGCACTTTCAATTCGGCCAGGGTTGCTTCTTTCCCTGCGGTGATCGGGATAAGGCCCGATTCTATCTGATAAATGATCCTGTTACAGTTTGTAATGCCTGCATACGTTCTGGACCAGGTTTGATTAACCACGTCATCATCGGTGGTCCAGGTGTGTTTGTGCAGCCTTTGGTAAACGCCATCATCAAACCACCCCCAGGGCCGTTTAGGTATAACCAGCTGATCTCCTGTTACTTCCTGCGCCCGCCACAGACCATTCCAGTCAAGCAATATAAAACGCCATTGAGAATACCCTGCTCCCACCAATGCAGCCAGGTCATCCTGGGTTGGATTAAATTTGGTGGATATAATAGCCGTATATGGTGTATCTTTTAATTTGGTACAAGCTGATATTGTTATTACAGAAACAAACACTGCAATAACTAAGTATATTTTTTTTGACTTTTTCATTGTCTGATTTCTTTTCAATTGTTAAAAATTCAAATTCACTCCTAAAGTAAATGAACGGGTAGTAGGATACTTATCACGATCATCCATACCCGGACTTAAGCCAAGCCTGTTTACTTCCGGGTCCAAACCCTTGTATTTAGTAATAGTGAAGGTGTTTAAAGTTGACACGTAGATGCGTGCGCCTTTTAGATAACCGGTTTTTATCTTATTGAAATTGTAACCAAAAGTAATGTTGTCTACTTTCCAGAAATCACCATTTTCTACATAATAGCTGTTAAACTCCAATGCATTTACTTTCAATGCAGTTTTTCCAAAAACAGGGTTATAAGCAGATTTTAAAATATTGTAGTTTTGAATAGCAGGGTTCTCCATATACATTCTTTGAGAGTTGATGATCTGATAACCAAATGCCCCTCTCATGGTAACACTTAAATCAAAGCTTTTATAAGAAAAACTATTGTTCCAGCCCGCGTAAAATTTGGGCAGACCGTTACCAATCACTTTTTTGTCTTCAAAGCTATGCGCAAAATCATCATACTTAACAGGCTTGCCATCCCTGCCTTCATATATCCATTTACCATTTGCATCGATGTCAATTACTTTATAGCCGTAAAAATCGCCAATACCCTTGCCTATCGTTACAATATTGGTAAAGGTTTGAACCGGTATGCCGGCAAATCCTGTAGTGAAGTAGGGAGTAGTAGTTTGGTATAACTCGTTTGATAAACTAACCAGTTTGTTGGTATTGGTTGAGAAATTAAAGCTTGTATTCCATACAAAGTTCCTTGATTTTACAGGAACAAAATTCAACATTACCTCTATCCCTTTATTCTCCATTTTACCCACATTGGCTGTTGTACTGGGGTATAAATTTGGAGGACTTGGCACCGAGTAGTTATAAAGTAAACCTTTAATCTGACGCTTATAAACATCAACGCTACCACTTATCCTGCCTTTTAATAAGCTAAAATCAACTCCAAGATTGGTCTCCGCTTTTTCTTCCCACCGGATAAAAGGGTTGGCATTTGTGGCAGGAACCAGAATCCTTGTCCATTTGCCATTTGAATACACATAATCGCCATAATTTATTAATGGCTGACTTAAGAAACCGGCTAATGGCGGATTTCCGGTTATACCGTAACCTGCCCGCAATTTGATATCATCAAACAATTCCTGGTCTTTCATGAAGTTTTCGTTGGTAATTCTCCAACCTCCCGAAACCGCCCAAAAACTACCCCAGGGATTATTTGCTCCATACAACTGACTGGCTCCTTCGCGCCTTAAACTCGCCATTAGCAGATATTTATCTTTATAGCTATAATTTAACCTTCCAAAAAAGCTGATCAGGTTTGTCTCTGATTTACCGCTGCTGAGATTGGCCAGCTGATTTTTTATCCCTTCGCCTAATCCGATGTTATTATAACCAAAAATATCAGTAGGAAAATCCTGATTATCAGCGTATGTATTTGAAGAAACATTTTCCTGATAACCATATCCTGCTAAAAGTGAAAAATGGTGGTCATTTACTGATTTGGAATACTCTGCTGTCCATTCTGTCAACCGGTCGATAGACAGGTTAGAACTTACGGATGCAAAACCATTTAAGCCATTTTTAATAGTAGAAATGTGTTTTTTAGTTTCTGCATATCCGCTATTTCCATTAAACCTGGAGTAAGAAAAAAGTGCAGATAACTTTAAATCGCTAATAGGCTTGTAAGTAATGGTACCATTCATACGGGAGTTTACGTTTTTTGATTCTCCATCACTTTCATACAAAAGCGCCAGTGGATTTTCGTAATCAAAATTCCCCGTTTGTTCGTAAAAATCGCCATTGGCATTACG